>JAFGGD010000006.1 GCA_016930695.1 Candidatus Eisenbacteria bacterium | reverse complement strand
GAAGGGAGACCGGTGGGGGAAGAGAATGAATCGATACCGATTCCAAACGCCCCGGACTCCGAGAAGGATTACCCGTCCGTCCTCCTTCCCACACCATGCCCCGAAGGGAGAGCCGGCGGGGGAAGAAAAGGCACCCTCACCCTAACCCTCACCCGCCATCCCTTCCGCCGCCGGGTCGGCCCGTGATATAATGCAGGTGCGTTCCCCCGATGAACGAGCCGATCCGCCGATAACGACCGGACGCCGGGCGCGGTTCCGCCTATTCCCTTCTCCGTCACGGAACCCGCCCCCCGGAGAGGAGTTCCGTATGACCAGCCGCCGCTTGCTCCGAACGATCTTGTTGTTCACCCTCATCGCCTTCGCCGGCACGGCTCTCGCCGATGGCGACCCCGAACGGGGCCTCACGACTCCGGTTCTTCCTGGCGTAGGAGGCGCGGCGGGCGACGATCTCGATCGCGCCGTCGTTCCCGTCCCCTCCCGAGAACCACTGGCGAGCTACCCGTCGCTCCACGCCCGGGACGATTCGGATTGGGCCCTCGTCCAGTCGGACAGCTTTTTCACCTGCCTGCGCGCCGGCGAGACTCAGGTGATCCATTTCGACCGAAACGCCTGCGCCTTCGCGATGATCTTTCCCGAAGACCCGGTGATCGCCCGCGCCTACGAGGCGATCGACTACGCCCCGGATTGGATGGGCCTCGACCTGCGGGACGCCTTCTCCCGCCTCGACCCAACGACCCAGGATTTCTACGCCGGACTCATCCTAAGCGCCGTCGATCCCTACGTGGACGAGGTCGCTTTCGTGGTCGCCCACACCGCCCCGGAGGTGCTCACTTCCGGCAGCTTCCCGACCGACATCCTCCAGGAAAACGCCGAGGACGTATACGCCCACGACCCCTATTTGGATTACGTGGAGATTGTCGACTACGGAAGCGCCTCGACGGGGGGAGACTATTACTCCACCGTTTCCTATCAGACCGCCGCCGAGCGAGGCACCACCACCGTCGAACTTCCGCGAGAGCGTTATTACTGGGACATCGTCCACCCCAAGATCACCGACGAGATGCCCCTTTACATCGACCCGGACACGGGTGACCCCGCGTCGCCGCCGGCGGGCCGTTTCTGGCGCGAGTACGTTTTCACCCACGCCGACTCCGGCTTCCCCATCCTCCGCGACGCCCTCGCCGGGATCCAGGTCCTGTGGGAAGGGAACGTGGACAGCAAGACCAACGGCGCCGTCGGCGCGATCACCCAGTGGATCCAGGACGCGCTCGACTTCGGTTCCGGCGCGGAGCGACCGATCCAGCCGGTCCGCATCCTGGCGATCCACCTCGGCCGGTGCGGCGAACACGCGGACATCACCGCCGCGGCGTCGCGGGCGGCGCTCATCCCGACCAACTCCGCCTCGGCGGTCGCCAGCGACCATACCTGGAACGAGTTCTGGGACCAACGGTGGGTCCCATGGGAGCCGGTGAACAACTACGTCGACTCGGGCTGGCATTACGAGGGCTGGGGGAAATCGTTCAACGCCATCTTCGATTGGCGCGGCGACGACTGGACATGGACCGTGACCGAAAGGTACACCCCCTCCTGCACGCTCACCGTCTTCGTGGCCGACTCGCTCGGCTACCCGGTGGACGGGGCGAAGGTGACCAACGCGAAACGGATCGACGGCACCTACTACATCGCGAGCGCCTGGGACTACACCGACAGCCGCGGCATGGCCCGCTTCATCGTCGGCGACAGCCAGGAGCTACGGGTCCGTTTCGACAGCGAGATCGGCTCCTACCCGACCGGGCCGCTTTACCGCATGGCGTGCGACAGCAGCATGGCCGACTCGCATTACGTTTATGCGCGAAGCATCGCGGCCGAGCGACCGCGCCTGCCCATGGGGCCGGCGCCGCTCCCGAAGGACCGCGCCGCCGAGTTCCAGCTCCGGATCACCTTCGCCGTCGGCGAAGAGTACGTTTACGGCCAGAACTCGATCGGCGGCAAGACCTTCTCGGACCGGCGGCCGAGCGGCGCGGTCGAGTTTTTCCTCTGCGACGAGGCGAATTACGCCGCCTATCAGGCGCCGGACAGCTTCACCGCCTACGAGATCCTCGAGGACGAGGACTCGGCGACGGTGGTCTTCACCCTGCCCACCGACGGGGACTGGTACGCCGTCCTCTCCAACGAGGAACATCTGGTGAACACCCAGGTGCTGAGCGGCCGGGCGGAACTGTACTGCCGCTTCGCCACCGGCGTCGCCGGCGGGGAGAATCTCCCGGCGCCGCGCACGGCCCTCGGGGAGAACCGTCCCAATCCCTTCAACCCGCTGACCGCGATCCGCTTCACCCTCGCCCGAGAGGGCCGCGCGTCCGTAACGATCTACGACCCCGCGGGGCGCCGTGTCCGAACGCTCCTCTCCGGCGCTCTCCCGGCGGGCGATCACGAAGCGGTCTGGGACGGCCGGGACGACCGCGGCCGGGATGTCGCCGCGGGCGTTTACTTCTGCCGCCTCGACGCCGGGGACGCCCGGATGAGCCGCAAGATGGTGCTTCTCCGATAAACGAATTTGCTCGATCGATCCGGCGGGCGGCGGGGGGAACCCCGCCGCCTTTTCGCGGCCCCCCGGCGACGGTCGCCGGAAAAGGCGGTTTGCGGTATCCTTCTCCCTCCGAGCGCGAACGGGAGAACCCGGAGAAAAGAGGGGGCGGCCTCTGCGCCCCGGAGGAGTTCGATGGACGGAAGAACGGTGAAGGGGCGCGGGGCGTTCCGCGCCCGCCGCGTGTTGACCGTCTCGGCGGCGCACGCGATGCACGACACCTACACCGCCTTCCTCCCCCTCTTCGTCGCCACCCTGGCGATGAGCAAAACCGAAGCGGGTCTCCTGGACGTCGTCCGCCAAGCCCCCTGGCTTCTCATGCCTTTCGTCGGGCACATGGCGGACCGCTTCCGATCGCACGCGCTCGTGATTCTCGCCCCCGCGGTGACCGGCGCCGCGATGACCCTCCTCGGCGTCGCCCCCGGTTTCGGCGCCATGGCGCTTCTTCTCCTCGTGGTGGGAATCAGCTCCTCCGCGTTCCACGGCGTCGCCCCCGCGCTCAGCAGCGCCGCTTCCGGCTCCCGGATCGGCCTCGGCATGGGACTCTGGATGGTCGGCGGCGAGCTGGGCCGCACCATCGGCCCGATCGTTTTTCCCCCCGCCCTCGCCCTGCTCGGCCCGGGAGGGCTTCCGTGGCTGATGATCGGCGGCATCCTCGGATCGGCGCTCCTCTGGCGGTGGCTGAGGGGATCGGAGGCGCCGCACTTGGACACCATCCACGACCCTCTCCCCTGGCGGAACGCGGTCCGCCGCATGGGCCCGCTTCTCGCGCCGATCACGGCGATCTTCTTCCTCCGCTCCTTTCTGGTGCGGGGGCTCACCTTCTATCTCCCCACCTTTCTGCGCGAGGGAGGGGATTCCCTCTGGCTCGCCGGCGTCTCCCTCGCCTGCCTCGAAGGGGCGGGCGTGGCGGGCGCCCTCCTCGGCGGCGGCATCAGCGACCGAATCGGCCGCAGGCGCACGCTCACGATCTCCTTGGCGAGCACGCCGTTCCTCCTCTTCCTCTTCCTGGTCGCCGGCGGCCCGTTCCGTTTCGCGCTTCTTCTCCTCCTCGGCTTCACCTCCCTCGCCGTGAACCCGATCCTCCTGGCGCTGGTCCACGAGAGCTTCCCCGGCAATCGGGCGCTGGCGAACAGCGTGTACATGGCGCTCAGCACGGCGGTGAACATGATCGGCGTCTTCGGGATGGGGGTCTTCAGCGATCTCTGGACGCTGGGCGTCACATTCCCGGTGAGCGCGGCGCTCGCGCTCCTCTGCATCCCGGTCGTCCGGCTTCTGCCGCGCCGAGTCCCCGGCGCGCCCGATCCCCTCGCGCCCCCGGAGAGCACCCCCTGAGCCAGCCGCCCGTCCTCGCCCCGGAGTCCCGCCCATGCCCCGCTCACGCTCCCCGGAAGGAGCCCTTGCATTTCCGCGCGGTCCCTCGATAAAATAGTGCCTCGGGTTCACGGGAGAGGTTTTTATAAAAGGACGGCGTAAACGACATGAGTTATCTCGTTCTCGTCATCAGCGCCCTGTTCGTCAACAACTTGGTCCTGGTGCGGTTTCTGGGGATCTGTCCCTTCCTGGGCGTTTCCAAGAAACTCTCCACGGCGCTCGGCATGAGCGGCGCGGTGCTCTTCGTGATGGGCCTGGCCAGCGTGGTCAGCTGGCTGGTGTTTCACTATCTGCTCAAGCCCTTCGATCTGCTTTTCCTGCAAACCCTGGCGTTCATTCTCATCATCGCGGCGATGGTTCAGCTCGTGGAGCTGGCGCTGCAGAAGCTCAGCCCGACGCTCCACAAGACGCTGGGGATTTTCCTCCCCCTGATCACCACCAACTGCGCGGTGCTCGGCGTGGCGATGATGAACATCCAGCTCGAGCACTCCCTCCTGGAAACGCTGGTCTTTTCCGTCGCCGGCGCGGGCGGCTTCGGCCTCGCCCTGATTCTCTTCTCCGGCATCCGGGAGGTGTTGGATCTTGCGGACACGCCCAAGGTTTTCCGGGGAACCGCCATCGCCCTCGTGACGGCGGGCATTCTGTCCTTGGCGTTCCAGGGTTTCAGCGGCTTGGTGAAGGGTTAAACACGTTCACGGTTTTCGCGAGAGGGGCCCTCAAGTGATCATTGCGGTTTCGGTTCTCGCGGGTCTCGGATTGGTCGCCGGCTTCGGCCTCGCCCTGGCCGCCCGGTTCTTCGCGGTCGAGACGGACCCGCGCCAGGAAAAGGTCCTCGACGCTCTTCCCGGCGCCAATTGCGGCGGCTGCGGCTTCGCCGGATGCAGCGACTTCGCCGCCGCCGTCGTGAAAGGGCTCGCCCCGCCGAACGGTTGCCCGGTCGGGGGCATGGAGACGACTTTCAAGATCGCCGAGATCATGGGGATGTCCGCCGACGCCTCCGCCCACGTGGCGAAGATGGCGCTGGTGCTCTGCCAGGGAACGGACGACGTCGCGCCGGTCAAGTTCCTCTACAACGGAAGCGCCACCTGCGCCTCGGCGGCCCAGCTCGCCGGAGGACAAAAGCTCTGCTCCTACGGCTGCCTCGGCTTCGGCGACTGCCAGCGCGCCTGCCCCTTCGGGGCGATCGAGATCACCGAGGGTGGAGTCGCCCGAGTGATCCGGCAGCGGTGCACCGGCTGCGGCAACTGCGTCGAAGCCTGTCCCAAGAACCTGATCCGGCTCGTGCCGGTGACGGCGCGCGTCCACATTCTCTGCAGCAACAAGGACAAGGGGGCGGCGGCGCGCAAGGCGTGCCAAGTGGCGTGCATCGCGTGCCGAAAGTGCCAGAAGGTCGCCGGCGAGGAACACATCGAAATGGACGGTTTCCTCGCCCGCATCAAGTACGACGACCCGCCGTCCGATCCGGCCCTCGCCGGTGAGTGCCCCACGGGCGCGATCCGGGCGATCAGCCTGGACGGAAGCCCGATCCCGATCCCGGCGACGAAGGAAGATGCCGCGGCTTCGGCTTCCGGCGGAGGTGAGTGATGAAGTTCCACGGGGGGATTCATCCCAAGTACAACAAGGACACCGCCGGCGCCCCGATCGAGGAGATGCCCCTTCTCGGACGGTACGTGGTCCCTCTGTCGCAGCACCTCGGCGCGCCCGGCGAGGCGATCGTCGAAAAGGGGCAGGAGGTGAAGCGGGGGGAACCGCTCTCCAAGGCCGCCGGTTTCGTTTCCGTGCCGGTGCATGCGCCGACCAGCGGCAAGGTGAAATCCGTCGGCGAGTTCCCGCACCCGATGGGGCGGACGATGCCGGCGGTGGAGATCGAGTCGGACGGCGCGGACGAGTGGTGGGAAGGGGTAAAGCCCCGCGGCGAGTGGCGCGGGCTGGACGCGGACGCGGTCAAGAAGATCCTCTGCGACGCCGGCCTCGTCGGAATGGGGGGCGCCACCTTCCCGACGCACGTCAAACTGAGTCCGCCGAAAGACAAGCCGATCCGCACCTTCATCCTGAACGCCGCCGAGTGCGAGCCTTTCCTGACCAGCGACCACCGGGTGATGCTGGAACACGCCGGGGAGGTGATGGAGGGGGTCGGCCTGTTCATGAAGACTCTGGGCGTGGAACGCGCCTTTATCGGAGTGGAAAACAACAAGCCCGACGCCTACGAGTCGCTCGAGAAGGCGTGCCCGGCGGACGTGAAGACAGAGCTGGTCTTTTTAGAGACGAAGTATCCGCAGGGCTCCGAGAAGCACCTGATCCGCGCGCTCACCGGGCGGGAGGTCCCTTCCGGCGGCCTGCCGATGGACGTGGGCTGCCTGGTGCAGAACGTGGGGACCGCCAAAGCGGCTTTCGACGCCGTCGAAAAGGGGATTCCGCTGATCGAGCGGGTCGCCACCGTCACCGGCAACGGAATCCGGCAGCCGAAGAACGTGCTCTTCCGGGTCGGCGCGCCCCTGGCGGACATCCTCGAGTTCTGCGGCGGCCTGAACGACGACGCGACGAAGGTGATCCTGGGAGGCCCGATGATGGGCGTGGCCCAACATTCGCTGGAGGCGCCCGCCATCAAGGGGACGAGCGGCGTGCTCTGCTTCCCCCGGGCGGAGATTTATCAGTACACGACCAAGGCGTGCGTCCGCTGCGGCCGGTGCATCGACGTCTGCCCGATGGGGCTCACGCCGAGCGTCATGGGGCTGTTGGCGGAACGGGAACGCTGGGAAGAGCTTTGCGCGTACAATCTCGCCGACTGCATGGAGTGCGGGAGTTGCGCCTGGACGTGCCCTTCCTCGCGGCCGCTGGTCCAGTTCATCCGGCGGGGCAAGGTGGAGGTGCGGGAGATTCTGAAGCGGCGGAAAGAAGCCGCGTCGTAATCCATTATCCTCGGTTCCGCTTCGGGCGGGCATGGAGGAATCGGTTTTGACGGAAGAACAGGGAGGCGCCCCGAGGCCCGCCCCGAACGAGGGGAAACCGGCGGAGAGCCCGAAACCGCAGAAACCGGAGAAGAAGACGCCGCCCAAGGCGCCCCTTTTCCTGATGAGCAGCTCGCCTCACGTGCACTCCCCCGAAGAGGTGCCGGGGGCGATGCGCGCCGTGGTCTACGCTTTGATCCCGGCCGCCCTGGCGGGGATCTGGTTTTTCGGCATCAACGGGGTGCGCGTGATCGCCCTCTCGATGATCGGCTGCGCTTTTTTCGAGTGGGGATGGCAGCGGCTGCTGAAGAAACCGAGCTCCGTGGGCGACTGGAGCGCCCTGGTGACCGGCCTGCTCCTCGCCATGAACCTGCCCGCCACGACGCCTTCCTGGATGGTGCTGCTCGGCGCGCTCGTCGCCATCGTGCTGGCGAAGCAGATCTACGGCGGCCTGGGATACAATCCCTTCAATCCAGCGCTGGTGGCGCGGGTTTTCCTGCTGATCAGTTTCCCGGTGCAGCTCACCAACTGGGCGCTGCCGGGCGGCGCGAGCGGCTGGTTCACCGTGGACGCCGCGACGGGCGCGACCCCCCTCGGCGCGATCAAGGAGGCGATCTCCCTCGGCACGCCTCTCAGCGAACTGAACCTGGCGCCCCTCACGGATCTGTTCATCGGAAACCGCTCCGGAAGCCTCGGCGAGGTGAGCGTCCTCTTTCTCGCCCTCGGCGGGCTCTATCTCGTTTGGCGCAAGATCATCAGCTGGCACATCCCGGCCAGTTTCATCCTGACCGTTTTCGTCTTCACCGGGATCGCCCACTGGGCCTCGCCGGAACGTTACGCCCCCCCGATGTTCCACGTGCTGACCGGCGGCCTCTGGATCGGCGCGGTGTTCATGGCCACCGACTGGGTGTCGTCGCCGGTAACCAAGAAGGGGATGCTCATCTTCGGTTTCGGCTGCGGCCTGCTGACGGCCGTCATCCGCCTCTGGGGCGGTTACCCGGAGGGGGTGAGTTTCGCCATCCTGCTGATGAACGCGGCGGTTCCGCTGATCGACCGATACACCAAGCCGCGTGTCTTCGGGACGCGCAAGACTTATGAGGAGGCGAAGGCGGCATGAAGGACATGTTGAATCTCTCGCTCCGGCTCGCGCTGATCTGCGCGGTCGCCGCCCTCCTGCTGACCCAGGTGAACGGCATAACGCGGGAACCGATCCTTCTGGCGGAGAACGCGGCGGAGGTGGCGGCCATCGAGGCGGTCCTTCCCGCCTTCGACAACAAGCCTGTGGAGGACACGGCGGTGACCCGCGAGGGGACGGCCGAGGAAGCCACTTATCACATCGGCATCAAGGACGGACGGTACGCCGGCGCCGCCTTCAAGGCGGTCACCTACGACGGCTACTCGGGCGAGATCGTGAGCATGATCGGCGTGGGCGCGGAGGGAAACCTTACGGGGATGCGGATCCTCCGCCACGCCGAAACGCCCGGCCTGGGGGCCAAGTACGCCGACGCGGCTTTGCTGAACGAGTTTTACGTCGGCCGACCGTTGGTCGGAACGGACTGGCGGGTGAAGAAGGACGGCGGTCCGATCGACGCGATCAGCGGCGCCACCGTGACGGGGCGGGCGGTCTGCGGCGCGCTCGCGGCGGCGATGAACCGCTTCCGGGAGGACCTGCCGGCGATTCTCGAGGCCTCCGCCGGTTACGGCGGCGCGGCGCCCGGCGGTGACGGAACGGAGGACGCGGCAACGGCGACGGCCGAGGAAAGGGTGGGCGATGAGTAGAACGGACATTCTGCTGCGCGGTCTCTGGAAGGACCACCCGATCTTCCGGCTCGTGCTCGGCATGTGCCCCACGCTGGCGGTGACCACTTCCGTGGTGAACGGTCTCGGCATGGGGCTCGCCACCACCTTCGTGCTCATCTGCAGCAACGGGATCATCTCGCTGCTCCGCGGCTTCATCCCCAAGAAGGTGCGGATCCCCGCCTTCATCGTGGTGATCGCCACCTTCGTGACCGTCGTGGACCTGGTGATGCACGGGTACTTCTACGACCTCCACAAAAGCCTCGGGCTCTTCATCCCCCTCATCGTGGTGAACTGCATCATCCTCGGCCGGGCCGAGGCGTTCGCCAGCCGAAACGGGGTTCTCGACTCCCTCCTGGACGGGATCGGGATGGGGCTCGGCTTCACGATCGGGCTGATGGTGCTCGGCGGCGTGCGGGAGATCTTCGGCAACGGGACCGTTCTCGGCTTCTCCGTTTTCGGCGACCGCTTTCTCCCCATGCTGGTCATGATCCTGCCTCCGGGCGCGTTCCTCTCCCTCGGTTTCCTGTTGGCCCTGATGAACAAGCTGGAGGAACGGCGGGCGATTCGGGCCGGCGAGGTCTACGAACCGCCGCGGGAACAGGACTGCGGCAACTGCGCCCTCTGCAAGCTGGACGGCTGCGACTGAGCCTTCCGACAAGGCGGATTATTCCTTCGCGGGCCGGACCATCCGGCCCGTTTTTTTATATCCAAAGAAGATCAGAGAAGGACGAAGAGCGTCTCCATGCCGGGGAGGAGGGTGACGCGCCCCTTCAGCCGGCCGGTCAGGAAAACCCGGTGCGGCTCCCCGTCGGAATCGGCGGGGAGGACGAGAATGGCGTCCACGCCGGGGTAGCTCTCGGCGAGAACTTCCTTGGCGCGCGCCGGGCCGAGAACGAAGAGGGCGGTGGAGAGCGCGTCGCCGAGGGTGGCGTCGGGCGTGAGCACGGTGGCGCTGAGGGATCCCTCCGCCGGGCGGCCGGTGGCCGGGTTCATGATGTGGCCGTAGCGGCGGCCGTCGATCGTCACGAAGCGCTCGTAGGAGCCGCTCGTGGCGACCGCCCCCTCCGCCGTCTCCACCGCCGCGAAGAGCGCGCCGGGATCGAGCGGGTTCCGGATCCCCACCCGCCAGCGATCCTTGCCGGGCGGCGCGCCGAGGCAATAGAGGTTGCCGCCGAGGTCGATGAGCGCGCCCGGGACGCCGAGCGCCCGGAGCCGCTCCGACGCCCGGTCGACGGCGAATCCCTTGGCGATCCCGCCGAGATCGAAGCGGACGCCTTCTCTCTCCTTGATCACCGCGCGCCCCGCGCGGTCGTGCCGGTAACCGCCGAGGAGGGCGCGCGCGGAATCGATCTCAGCCTGAGACGGGAGCCGCCCCTCTCGCCGGTAGAAACCCCAGAGTCGCATGAGGGGATCGGCGGTGGGATCGAAGGCGCCGCCGCTCGCCGCGCCGACATCCTCCGCTCGGGCGAGGCACTCGTCGAGCCAGGGAGAGAGGGGGAAGGGAACGCCCGCCGGCGCATCGTTCAAGCGGCCGATCTCCGACGACGGATCCCAGGCGTTCATCAACGCCGTCACGGAGTCGAAGACGGCGCGGACCGCGGCCACGCCCTCCCGGCCGCGCTCGGCATCGACGCCGTGAATCTCCACCCGCGCCCAGGTTCCCATCGTCTCCCACTCTTCCCGAACCGCCTCCCGGCCGCCGCAACCGGCGGCGAGGAGCGCGGCGAAGAGCGCGTGCATGGCGGCGTTCCCGGCGAATCGAACGTTCATGGGCTCTCCTCCGTCGTCGTCCCCGTCCGGTTTTCCCTTTGCGCCGGAGGGAAAACCGTCCCGCGATTCTAGCACGACGCGTTGGGGGGATTCACCGGCGGCGCGGCGATTGCGGCGACGCCCGCCGGCGCAATCCGGTGCCCCGCCCCCCCATCTCGTGTACACTCGTCTCGCCATGAGGAACCAGACCCGCGCTTACCTTCTCGCCCTCGCCGCCGTGCTCTGCTGGTCCACCGTGGCGACCGCATTCGAACTCACGCTACGCCGCGCCGACCCGCTCACCATGCTTTTCTGGTCGAGCCTCGCTTCGACGATCTTCCTCTTCGCCTACCGCCGCGCGCGCGAGGGAGGATTCGGATTCCCCGCCGGCCCGGACCGCGGCCGAGAGTGGCGCGCCTCCGCGCTGAACGGCCTTCTCAACCCTTTCCTCTATTACACGGTCCTCTTCACCGCCTACGATCTCCTCCCGGCGCAGGAGGCGCAGCCCCTCAACTATACGTGGCCGATCGTGGTCACCCTTCTCTCCGCGCCGATGCTCGGCCAGCGCCTCCGCCCGGCGTCGCTCCTCGCGGTGTTTCTCGGCTTTCTCGGCGTGCTCATCATCTCTACCCACGGCGATCCCCTCGGCTTCCGTTTCACTCATGGGCCGGGTGCGCTGCTCGCCGTCGGGAGCAGCCTCGTCTGGGCGCTCTATTGGATACGGAACGTACGGGACCGGCGCGACGCCACCGCCAAGCTCTCCCTCGGTTTCCTCTTCGGAACCCTCTATGTCGGCATCGCTCTCTTCGCCGCCGGCCGCGCCGCCCTCCCCTCCGGCCCGGCGCTCCTCGGATCGCTCTACATCGGCCTCTTCGAGATGGGCCTCGCCTTTCTCCTCTGGCTCCGCGCACTCTCCCTCTCCGAGACCTCGGCGCGCGTGAGCAACCTCGTCTATCTCTCCCCCTTCCTCTCCCTCGTCCCGATCCATTACGTCGTGGGCGAGGAGATCCTCCCCTCATCGGTACTCGGACTCGTGGTCATCGTTCTGGGAATCGCCGCGCAAAAACAGTGGGGCTAAAAAAAAGCCGGACCGCGTCCGTCGGGCCCGGCCCCGGAGGGACCGGTCGGAACGCGATCCGGACCTCGTCGCGCGGAAACCGGACGTGGGGCATCCGTGGAAGAAAAACCCCGCGCGAACGCGTTTTTTCCGCCGCCTTCTCAGGCCGCCGGCACCCGTCTGCTCGGCGGATTTTGTTTCGTCTCCAAACGATAGTAGGCCCTCAGGCGGGCCGCGAAATCCGCTTCCTCGAACTTGTCCAGCTGGAGCACGTCCACCATCCGCTCAAGAAGGTGGGGCCGTTTCCGTATTTCCAGATCCAGTTCGTGTTTGGCGTCGTCCGGTCCGAAGAGGACGATGCGGTCCGCGCCGGAGACGGCGGCGAGTATCTGTTGATAGAAGGCGCGGCGCAGGTCGCGCCCGCCCGGCCCTTTGCGCCTCACGATCCGGGATTCACGGGCACGCGAATGTTCCCGCGCCCCTTCGTCGTCCGGATCCGCCTCGATGCACTTCACAGCGGGGTTCCCGTCGGGGCCGATTTCGATCATGTAGGCCCTCCGCAGGTCCACCCACAAACCCATCAGTTTCATCATCGCTCCGCTCCTGGCGGCTGGTTTCAGTCCGGCGGCGGCCCACGCCGACGCCGGTCGGACTCGCGCGTCCGGACGGGGACGGTCCCCGGACGTTCCTTCTTCAACCGGCCGCCCGAGCGGCCCGCCTCCCGATCCCGGAATCGCGACCCGCCGCCGCGATTCTCTTCTTCGCCGAAAGCCGATCCTTACCCCCCGGGGTCAGCGTTTCGGCGTGGGTCGCTCCGGGATCAGGATGGTGCCTGCTGCGGCGGCTTTATCGCCACGGCTCTTCGGCCGTACGATCTTCGCGTTCCTGGCCGGTTTCGCGGCTTTCGCCTTCGTCTTCCCGGTCTCCGCCTTCGCCTCCTTCGAGGCGCGGCTCTTCACCCCCAGCTTCTTTTCCATGCCTCCTCCACATTCTTTATCGAAAGCCGCCCCGGATCGGCGGACTCGTGGATTCTCTCCGCGGGTGAAAAGGAGACTTCGCAAGCGGCGGGCCAGTTCACCCCCCGAAATGTCGAACGTCCATCTTGTTGTTTTTAGGGTTGTTACGGCACGCGCACCGGCACAAGCCCCCAAGAACCGCCCCGTTCGGAGCCTTGACTTCCGATTTGTCGGTATCTATACTTCAATTTAATCGGAGGTTTGAGTTCTTATGTTGGTTCGCGTGTTGCTCGCGGTCCCGTCGCGGGAGGAACAGAAACGGCTGGCCGGCCTCATTCAACGCCAGGCGGATGTCCTCCTCTCCGGCCTCGAGGGGGGCGAGGTGGTGTGGGACCGCCTCGCCGCGGACCCGCACGACCTGGTGGTGATCGCCCGATCACTTCTCCCGGAGCCGGTGGACGAGTCGATCTCCGCGATCCGCAATCTGCCGGACCGTCCCGAGGTGATCGTCGTCGGTGAAACGGGTGGGGCGGAGGAGCAGGCGCGAATGCTCGCCGCCGGCGGGCTGGCGGTCCTTCTGCCGGAGTTGCCGGACAACGTGCTCGCCGACGAACTGCGCGCGCTCACCGAACGGCGGCGGGAACACGCCCTGAACCGCCTGGACGCGGAGCGTCCCCGCAAGAGCAGCCGCCTTTCCGACTTCGTCACACTGAGCCCCGCCATGCTCCGTCTGATGGCGATCGCCCGGCAGGTCGCCGGCGCCAACACATCCCTGCTCCTTCTGGGCGAAACCGGCGTCGGCAAGGAGTGGCTCGCCCGGGCGATCCACGAGGAGGGGAACCGCGCCGAGGGTCCCTTCATCGCCGTGAACTGCGGCGCCATCCCGGAGACGCTGATCGAGAGCGAACTCTTCGGCCACGAGGAGGGCGCGTTCACCGACGCCCGCAAGGGACGCCGGGGTCACTTCGAACTCGCCCATCGGGGGACCATCTTCCTCGACGAAATCGCCGACCTCTCCACGCGGGTTCAGGTGAAGCTGCTTCGGGTCCTTCAGGAGCGAAAGATTCAGCGCGTCGGCGGGGAAAAGGAGATCGAGGTGGACGTACGGATCATGGCGGCCACCAATCGCGACCTGATGGAAGAGGTGCGCGCCGGCCGCTTCCGCTCCGATCTCTACTACCGGCTCGGCGTGGTCACCCTGACCGTCCCCCCGCTCCGGCAGCGCCGCGAGGACATCCCCGACCTGGTACGGAATTACCTGGGCGTTTATCGGAACCGCCTCGGCCGGGATCTGACCGGCATCCGGCCGGAGGCGATGGCCGCGCTGGTGCGGTACGACTGGCCGGGGAACGTGCGGGAGCTGATCAACGTGATCGAGAGGACCGTCCTTCTCTGCCCGCTGAGCGAGATTCGGAACGAGGACCTTCCCGAGGAGATCACGCGGGGGCGGCGCGAAGAGAGCCCCGGCGACGCGGCGGGCGGGGAAGAGGAGGGGGGGGCGGCGGGCGGCGTCCGGACCGACCGGCCTTTGCGGGAGGCGAGACGCGAAGCGGCGGACGCCTTCGAGCGCGCCTACCTCGACTCGCTCCTCCACAGAACCCGCGGGCGGATCGGCGAGACGGCGCGCCTGGCCGGCATCACCCCCCGCGCCCTCTTCGACAAGATGCGCCGCCACGGCCTGCGAAAAGAGGACTACAGGTAATTGATCGAACGTGCGGGCCGGCAAACCCCGGAACCTACCCAGACAACGACCCATTTCGAAGAATCCGATTTCTGTGTTAGGATACACTGGGCTCGACCTCTTGGATCTTGCGCTTTTCAAAAGCGTGTTTTCTCCAAGGCACCACACAGATCATGAAGTACCGCATGTATATCGACGAGGTCGGGAATTCCGGAATCGCTTGCTCGACCAATCCTTTACACAGACATCTCAGCCTAACCGGGATAATCATCGACCTACAGCATGTGAACGACATACTGTTTCCGGAATTGGAATCCTTCAAATCAAAGTTCTTTCTTAATCATCCCGACGACCCCGTTGTTCTTCATCGCAAAGATTTAATCCGCAAGAGTGGACCGTTCGCAGTCTTGAAGGACCCAAGCAAGAACATCTTGTTTAATAAAACACTCCTGTCCTTGCTCGCCAAGTGGGAATATAGAGTAATCACCGTGGCAATCGACAAACACGAACATCAGCGCCGCTATACAACCTGGCTTTTTGATCCCTATCATTATTGTCTAAGAATTTTAGTAGAACGTTTTGTGCTATTCCTGAATTCAAAACATGCTTTGGGCGATGTAATGGCTGAATCGCGCGGGGGCAAAGAAGACCTAAGGCTAAAGGAGTCCTTTGCTCGTATTCACGTTGAGGGAACCGAGTATGTCCCAGTTGAGCTGGTTCAAGAAAGGCTGACCAGCAGACAATTGAAAGTAAAAAACAAGAAAAACAACATAGCCGGTCTTCAACTTGCCGACATGATTGCACATCCGAGCTTTCGGGCTTGTGTGACCAAGAAGCAAAAAGAAAAACTCCCCGAAACCTTTGGAGGCCAGATCGCCGCAATTCTGGAATCAAAGAAATACCATAGAGACCCGAAAGGTAGAATCGAAGGCTGGGGCAGGAAATGGCTCCCATAGAAAAAGAGCCCCGAAGGGCTCCCGATGGCGCATCGCCATCCACCTCCGGTCATGCCGGATTGCTTTCAAGTTAGACTCGCTTACCCTTATTGTCAACCCTATTCCCACTCCACCACATGGAAGAAGCCGAGTTCCCGAATCTCCTCGGGGAGTTCGCGGTATTCCGGCGGGCCTTCCTCTTCCAGCCCGGCGGCGATGCGCTTCGCCTCCTCGATGTAACGGTCGTACTCCGCCTTCCTCTTTTCGTCGGTCAGACAATCCCGGAGCGCGTTCTCCCCGCCGAGCGCCTCGGCGATCCCGAAGGACGCATCCTCCTCCCACCCCTCCTCGATGGCGGTCCAGGTGCCCGTGGCGGTTTCGAAACGATAGAGCGGCAGGAAGAGATGCCCCTTCTCGGCGAGGAATTCAACCGCCCGCAGGATGTAATCGAAATCGATCTCGTCGAGGACGTAATGAAAGCCGATCCGCACCCAGCCCGGTTTGATCCCCTGAAAGCCGGCATGGATCTGGCAGCGGTACCGCTCGGAGGATGTTTCGTCGATGCCGAGGAGCGCGTGGCCGTAGGGCCCCGCACAGGAGCAGCCCGCCCGCGACTGGATCCCGAAGAGGTCGTTGAAGAGGCGGGTGACCAGCTTGGGGTGAAGGTATCGCTCGTCATGCCGGATGTTGAAAGAGACGATGGCGAGGTGCGTCTCCGGCTTGGGATCGCCGAGGATCTCCAGGTTCGGCGCCGCCTTCATCCTCTCGAGGGCGCGGCCGAGGTAGGTCCTCTCGCGCCGCTCGATCACGTCCACGCCGACGGCGTGCTTCAGCTCCATGGCGAGCGCCGCCTTCATCACCTGCAGGGTCCCCGGCGTGCCCGATTTTTCCCGCGTTTCGATGTCGGCGCTGTAGTCGTGGGCGACGGCGCTCACGTAGTCCACCGTGCCGCCGGCGCCGAAGGTGGGGGGGAGGTCGGTCCGATAGACCCCGCGGTGGAAAAGAAGGATGCCGCTCGACCCCGGTCCGCCCAGGAACTTGTGCGGCGAGAGGAAGACGGCGTCGAAGTAGGAGTCGCCGTCCCGGTTCATGTCGATCTCCACGTAGGGGGCGCTCGCGGCGAAATCGAAACAGACGAGAGCGCCGTGGCGGTGCAGGATGCGGGCGACTTCGTAAACCGGAGTCTTCACTCCGGTGACGTTGGACGCCGCCGAGAAACTGCCGATCTTGAGGCGACCGTCGTGCCTCCGGTCCGAGACCTTGCGCTCCAGATCCTTTAGGTCCATCCCACCGTCCGGCGCGAGGCCGATCATTACCGTTTCCGCGAACGCTTCCCTCCAAGAGATGTCGTTGGAGTGGTGTTCGTAGGGACCGATGAAAACCACCGGCGCCCGCCGTTTCCACGCTTCCAGAAAGGTCCGCGCCGCGCCGCCGCCGCGCGCCCGGTCGTGCTCCTCCGCGCCCCTCTCCAAACGGTCCTTGAGAGCCGGCGGCGCGTAGACGCCGAGGATCTCCTGAAGCTTCTGGATCGCGCCGGTGGTCCCGCTTCCCACGGCGATGACGCAGGTGTTCTCGTCGCCGTTCACCTCGCGCTTGATGATCTTCTCCGCCAGATGAAGCATCTCGGTGGTGCTCCGGCCGGTCTCGTCATCCTCGGTGTGCGTGTTGGCGTAGCTCTCCTGAATCTTCATCAGGTAACGCTCCAGAAAACGCACGTTTCGCCCCGAGGCGGTGTAGTCGGTGTAAACCAGCAGGCGTTTCCCGAAGGGGGTGGCGTAGCGGAAATTGCACCCCACCACCTCGCGGTGGAGGGCGCTCAGCGTGATCTGCGGAAGCATGGAGCGCTCTCTCATCGGTTCATCCTCGGGTGCGGGGTTTCGATCCTGCCGGTCGCGCCGCCGATTATAATACAGGAGAGGAATGCGCCCAAGGCCCCAAGGCGGCGGCGCTTGACCGGTCCGCCGCGCCCCTGCGACAATGGAAGGCCTCACCATCGAAGGGCGCGGGATCGGGGCCGCCGACCGGGACGACCCGCGCGGGGATTCTCATCCGGAAGGGAGACGCCATGAGGCCGTCCGTCCGTTTTCTCACCGACGAGTTGATCGACCGGATCCTCGCCGAGGGGCGGGACATTCTGCGCGAACTGGGCGTGGAGATCCATAACGACGCCGCCCTCGAACTGCTGGCCGGGCACGGCGCCCGGATCGACCGGAAGACGAAACGCGCCTACATCCCCGACGAGCTGGTGGATCGCGCGGTGAAGTCCGCCCCCTCCGGGTTCCGTCTGTTCGATACTCTCGGCCGGGAGGCGCTCGACCTCTCCGGAGACAGGGTGCACTTCACCCCCGGCTCGGCGGCGCTCAACGTGCTCGACCACGAGACGGGCCGCATCCGCCGTCCCGACACGGCCGACTATATCCGCTACGCGAAACTCGTCGACGGCCTCGCGAACATCGCCTCCCAAAGCACCGCTTTCATCCCGGCGGACGTGGATGAGAACGTGAGCGACAGCTACCGCCTCTTCCTCGGTCTTCTGCACGGCGTGAAACCGGTGGTGACCGGCGCCTTCACCATCGACGCCTTCGGTGTAATGCGCGACATGCAGGTGGCGGTGCGCGGCTCCGCCGAGGATCTGGCCGCCGAACCGCTCACTATTTTCTCCTGCTGCCCCACATCCCCCCTCAAATGGAGCGACGTCACATCCCAGAACGTGATGGACTGCGCCCGCGCGATGATCCCCGTCGAGTTCATCAGCATGCCTCTCTCCGGCTTCATGGCGCCGGTCACGTTGGTCGGCTCGTTGGTGGAGCACACCGCCGAGACCCTCTCCGGGTTGGTGCTTTCCCAACTCGCCCGTCCCGGCGCGCCGGTCCTCTACGGCGGATCGCCGGCGGTCTTCGACCTGCGCTATGAAACCACGCCGATGGGCGCCGTCGAAACAATGATGATCGACTGCGCCTACAACGAGATCGGCAAGAAACTCGGCCTGCCGACCCAGGCCTACATCGCCCTGAGCGACGCCAAGCGCCTCGACGCCCAGGCCGGCCTGGAGACGTCCATGGGCGCGACCCTCGCCGCCCTCGCGGGCATCAACAACGTTTCCGGTCCGGGCATGCTCGACTTCGAGAGTTGCCAGAGCCTGGAAAAACTCGTGGTGGACAATGAGATCTGCGGCATGACGCTCCGCATGATCCGGGGCATCGAACCCCGGGAGGACTTCCCCGCCCGCCCGATCTTCGAGGAGCTGCTCCGGGAGAAGCACCTGCTCATCAGCGACCACACCCGGAAGCACCTGCGCGACGAGATTACGTTCCCGGGGCCGGCGATCGACAGGGCGAACCGTCCCCGCTGGTTGGAAGAGGGGGGACGCACGATCCGGGAGCGCGCCCACGACGAGGTGGAACGCCTGGTCGCCGCCTGGGAGCCGCCGGCGCTGGGCGACGACGTCCGCCGCGAACTGGTTCGCCTGATGGAGGGGGAAGCGCGTCGCGCCGGCATGGACCGCCTGCCGCCGCGGGACGCCTAATCTTTTATGCGTGAAATCTTTTCCATTCCCCCGGAGGCGATCCGGCCGGACATCGGCGCGGTGCTCCGCGCGCAGGGCGTGCCTCCGGACGCGCCCCTCTCCGCGCGCACCGAACGGATGGCCGTCGAGGCGATCCGGATGATGGACGACGAAGGGCGCCCCGTCGCCCTCTTCGAGGAGGTGACCCGCGCCGATTTCGCCGCCGCCTACGCCGGCGAGGGGATGAACGAACCGGAAACCCCCCTGGACCGGATCGAGCCGGTCGCCGAGGACCGGGCGCTCTTCGCGCTCACCCTCGGGCAGGCGGTGTGCGACCGGATCGCGGCGCTCTTCGACGGCGGCGATCCGGCGCTCGGCGCGATGCTCGACGCCGCCGCCTCCGAAGCGGCGGATCGCGCCGTCACCGCGGTGGAGGCTCGCTTCCGGGAACGATTGGACCGGGAACGGGGCGAAGATCCCGCCCGGCACGTGCTCGCCTATTCCCCCGGCTACTGCGGGTGGCACGTGAGCGCCCAACGCCGCCTCTTCACGCGGCTGCGGCCGGAGGAGATCGGGATCCGCCTCCGGGAAAGTTTTCTCATGGACCCCCTCAAATCGGTGTCGGGCGCGCTCCTCTCCGGACCCGCCCGGATCCACCGGTTCGAGGCGCGCTATCCCTTCTGCCGGGGCTGCCGGGACCGCACCTGCCGGGACCGGATCGCCGCGCTCGGCGACGACTGAACCGCCCGGCTCGGGCGGAACGTCGTCCGGGCCGATCATCGGGAAGAGGAGACCGGAGCATGGAACTGCTGCAAGAGATCGCGGAAACGCTGGAGCGCGGAGAACCGGAGCGCGTGTTGGAGCTGACCCGGCGCGCCGTCGAGGACGGGCTCCCGGCGAAAGAGATCCTCGACGAAGGCCTGATCGCCGGCATGGCGGTCGTCGGAGAAAAGTTCAAACGTCACGAAATCTTTCTCCCCGACGTGCTGATGGCGGCCAAGGCGATGTACGCCGGCATGGACGAGCTGAAGCCGCTCCTTCTCTCCGAGGGGGCGCCTCCGCGGGGGCGCGTGGCGATCGGCTCGGTGAAGGGAGACCTGCACGACATCGGCAAGAACCTGGTGGGTATCATGCTGCGCGGCGCCGGCTTCGACGTGATCGACCTCGGGAACGACGTGTCTCCGGAGCGCTTCGCCGAGGCGGTGGAGCGGGAAGGGGCGCGCGTGATCGGCATGTCCGCGCTCCTCACCACCACCATGACGAACATGAAGAAGACGGTGGATCATCTCGAGGAGAAGGGGCTCCGCGGGCGCGCCCGCGTGATCGTGGGCGGCGCGCCGGTGTCGGAGGAGTTCGCCCGGCGAATCGGCGCCGACGCCTACGCCTACGACGCGGCGAGCGCCGTGGACCGGGTCAAGCTGCTCATCGAATCGGAGGGGTGATGCGGGCCCTTTTGGAGAGACTCGAAGCGGGGGAGGTTCTGGTCGGCGACGGCGCCACCGGCACGCTCCTGATGGCGGAAGGGCTCGAGCCGGGCGCCTGCTCCGAGGCGGTCAACCTGGAGCGGCCGGAGCTGCCCGAGAAGATCGCGCGCCTCTACGCCGAAGCGGGCGCCGACATCGTCCTCACCAACACCCTCGGCGGCTCGCCCCTCGCGCTCGCCCGGCACGGCCTGGAGGAGAAGACCGAGGAGATCGCCCGGGCGGCGGTGCGCGCGGCGAGGCGAGGCGCCGGCGAGAAGGTTTACGTGGCCGCCAGCTGCGGCCCCACCGGCCTGATGCTTCAGCCCTACGGCGACGCCGACCCGGACCGGATCTCCGCCGCCTTCGAGCGGCAGATCGGGGCGCTGGCGGACGCGGGGATCGACCTCGTCGTCATCGAAACGATGACCGATCTCGCCGAGGCGCGGCTGGCGGTGCGGGCGGCCAAGAAGGTCGCCCCCGGCATCCCGACGGCGGCCACCCTTACCTTCGATCCGACGCCGAAGGGTTTCTTCACCATCATGGGCCAGGGGATCGAGCAGGTCTGCCGCGGCCTCGAGGAGGCGGGCGCGGACATCCTCGGCTCCAACTGCGGCAACGGGCTCTTGAACATGATCCGCATCGCCCGCGATTTCCGCCACCACACCGACCGGCCCCTCCTGATCCAGTCCAACGCCGGCCTCCCCGTCACCGAGGAGGACCGCCTCGTCTACTCCGAATCCCCCGCCTTCTTCGGAGAAAAGACCCGGGACCTGCTCGACGCGGGCGTGTCGATCATCGGCGGCTGCTGCGGCACGACGCCGGACCACGTCCGGGCGATCCGGCGGGCGGTGGACGCCCGGGCATCCTCCCCGGGCGCCTAAGCGCGTCCGCTCCCCCCACACTCCAGCCCTCACCCGAATCTGCCGAAAAGCCGATCGATGGGGAAACCCGCGCCGGGACCCCCGAGGGAAACCGATGAACGGCGACTTCGGCAAGTACGAGATCCTCGAAAAAATCGGCGTCGGCGGCATGGCCACGGTGTACACCGCGGTCCAGAAGTCGCTCGGGCGCCGGGTGGTTCTCAAGGTGATGCACGGCCATCTCCAGGAGGACCCCACCTTCGTGGCCCGCTTCGAGCGGGAGGCGAAGAGCGCCGCCATGCTCCGCCACGAAAACATCGTGCAGGTGATCGATTACGGGCGGGAAGAGGGGATCGGCTTCATCGCCATGGAGCTCGTCGAGGGGGTCGATCTGAAGAAGTGGCTCGAGAGCCACGGCCCGCCGCCGATCGAGGTGGGCGCTTACCTTCTCTACGATCTGTGCGCCGGGCTCGAACACGCCCACGCCCATCACATCGTCCACCGCGACCTCAAGCCGGCGAACATCATGCTGTCGCCGACCGGCGTCCCCAAAATCGCCGACTTCGGCCTCGCCCGGATGACCCAGGAATCGACGGTGCTGACCATTCACGACGCGATGATCGGCACCGTCCCCTACATGTCTCCCGAGAGCGCCACCGGCGACACGGTGGACGAACGGTCCGATATCTTCTCTCTCGGTATCGTCGCCTATGAGCTGTTCGGCGGGCGGCGTCCCTTCGAGGGGAAGAGTTCCGCGAGCGTGATCCACGCGATCCTCTCCACGGATCCGCCGGCGCTGGACAAGCTGAACCCGTCGATACCTTCGGACCTGAAAGATGTTGTCTCGCGCATGCTCGAAAAGGACCGGGACCGCCGCTACGGCGACGCCGGCGAGGCGAGGCGCGCCATGGAGCCGGTGATCGACCGGCTCGGCGTCACCCGCGGCCGGGATCTGCTGGCCCGTTACTTCGACGAGCCCAGCCTGATCCGCCGGAACCTGCGGGAGAAACGATCCCGGAACGGCGACGCGGAAACGATCCGCACGCCCTCCTCGCCTTTTCCCGCGACGCGCCGGCGCGGCGGCCTTCTCGGGAAGGCGGGAGTCGCCGCCGCGGGCGCCGCCGCGGTGGTCGCGCTGCTTCTCGTGTGGAACCAGTGGCGGGGCGACGGCGGGAGCGCGGTCGCCACCGGCCCGAGCGACGGCGCCGGCACCGCCCCGCCGACCGGGGAACGGCTCGCCACGACGCCCGGAGAAGCACGCTCCTTTACGAAACAGGCGGCGACGGACGACGCGGTTTCGGAACCCACGGAAGAGACGCCCATCGGCGGCGGCCCGGCGGAACAGAGGGCGGCGGACGATGCGCCCATCTCACGAAAGACCTCCGGCGAGGAGGTCGGGGGGGCGACCGACGACGGTGAAGAGACCGAAACACCGCTTCCCGAAACGGAGAAGGTCCCGGCGGCGGCGCCCGCACGACCCGAGCCACGCGCCCCCCGTGAAACGGCGCCCCCGGCGGAGGCGCGGCAGGGAACGATCCGGATCGTCGCCCGCCCATTCGCGGTTTTCACCATCGACGGCGTCGTGGCGGGGCGCGACTTGGCCGTTCTCGACCGCGCCATCGATCCGGGCGAACACCGGATCCGCGTGGAACACCCGTACTACAAAGCCCGCGAGTGGTCCTCGGTGCGGGTGGAGCCGGGCGGTTCGGCGGAGCTGTCCCACGATTTTCAGGCGGTCCACGGCGATGCCTACCTCACCGTCACCACCAACCGGATCCCAGCCCTCGTCTGGATCGACGGCCTTCCGGTCGACCTGTGGACGCCTCAACGCGACATCCCGGTTCCTCCGGGGCCGCATCGCGTCACCGTGAAGAAGGAGGGGTTCGCCGTCGCCGAAGGAGTGGTGGAAACGATCTGCCGCGAGGGGGAGACGGCGCAGCTCGCCTTTACGCTCGCCAAGCCCTGACCCGGGGCGCGACTCCCTCGTCCCCACAGCCTCCCGCGCCCGATCAGTCCGCGCCGCCGAAGCCCATCTCCGGAAGACGGTCCGGATCCACGTTCCCGCCCGAGAAGATCACGCCCACGGACCGCGCCACGAAGAGATCCGGTCGTTCCAGCGCCGCGGCGAAGGCGACCGCAGCCGACGGCTCGATGACGATCTTCATGCGCGTCCAGACGAGCCGCATGGCCCGAAGGATCGTTTCTTCTTCAACGGTTACGATCTCACGCACGAGCCTCCGCAGGATCGGAAAGGTGTGCCGTCCGAGGGACGTGAGCAGACCGTCCGCCACGGTGCGCGGCTCGACGGAGGGGAGGATCTTCCCCTCCCGGAGCGATCGGTACGCGTCGTCCGCCCCCTTCGGCTCGGCGCCGATCACCGCCGTGCGCGGCGAGAGGGCGGCGAAGGCGAGCGCCGTGCCCGAGAGAAGACCGCCGCCGCCGACCGGCGCGATCACCGCGTCCATCGGTTCCGGTCCGTCCTCGATCATCTCCGCCGCCGCCGTCCCCTGGCCGGCGATCACCCGCGGGTCGTCGTAGGGGTGGATAAAGGCGGCGCCGGTCCGCGCGACCACCTCGGCGAGGCCGCGCTCCCGCGCCTCCAGGTTCGGCTCGCAGAAAACGATCTCCGCGCCGTAGCCCCGCACCGCCTCCACTTTCACGCGCGGCGAGGTGCGGGGCATCACCACATAGGCGGGGACGCCGCGGCTCCGAGCGGCCAGGGCGAGCGCCGCCGCATGGTTTCCCGAGGAATGCGTCGCCACGCCCCGGGTCGCCTCCTCCGCGCCGAGCAGGAAAACGGCGTTCGTCGCTCCCCGCGCCTTGAAGGCGCCGACCTTTTGAAAGTTTTCACACTTGAAGTAAAAACGGGCGCCCCCCTCGCGATCCAGGGCGGCACAGGTCAGGAGGGGCGTGCGGTGCGTGTGAGGACGTATGCGATCCTGCGCCTCACGGATCTCGCGAATGGTCGGTTCTTTCATGGCGGGACTCCACGGCGGCCCACCGCCGCGAAGCCCAGTGTACCACAACCACTTACCGGCCGGGAGGCTCGGGGAAATCGGGAAGAGTGGCGGCGCCGTCGCCGTCGCCGTCGCCATCGCCGCCCCCGCCGCCCAAGAGGGCGATGAGAAGGCCCGCGCCGAGCACGCCGCCGGTGACCCGCACCCAACGGTTTTTCCAGAACGGGACGGGCGCCCCGTCCCCTTCGGCGGCGGCCTCCATCTCCACCTCGAGCATGGAAGTCTCGGCGGCGATCACGACGAGGGTGGTATCGAACGGTATGTAGCCGTCTTTCTCCAGACGAATCGCGTGCTCCCCGGCGGGGAGCCGCTCCAGAGTGAAGGGGGTAAGCCCCGCCTGCGTTTCGCCGTCGAAATAGATCTGCGCCCGCGACGGTTCGGTCCGGACGTTCAGTCCGCCCAGGTTCTCGTTACGGAATTCCTCGAGCACATCCTCGAAGGCGCTCCACTCCGGCTCGGCCAACATCTGCCGGTCCGGCCGCCACTCCGGATCGGCGCGGAGGATCGTCTTGAACGCCTCGCCCGCGGCTTCCCGCGCGCCGGTCCGCACCAGCGAACGGGCGAGGAACTCGTAGGCCCGCAGGCGTTCGGCGCCGGTGAGCGTTTCGGTGAGCGTCCCGAGCCGGTCGATCGCCTCGTCGAAGCGCCCCTCCCAATAAAGATCGACGCAAACCTCGAGAGGATCCGGCGCGGGCGTCTCCCCGCGGGCGGCGCGGGCGACGCAGAAAGTAAGCACCGCCGCGAGGACGATCCACCCGAGAATCCGGGCCGCGTCCATGGTGCGCCGGAGAGGCGTCTTCCGCCGCCGGAGGGCCGTTTTTTCCCGCATGCCGCGCCCTCCTATTGCAGGGTCACCAGGATCCGGATCACGCCGGTCCCGGAGGCCAGTGGTTCAAGCGCCTTGCCGAGCACGGTCCCCGTGCGGGGCTCGTCGTCCCGCATGGCGTGCCCCGGCGTGGCCGACGTGACCAATAGATCGCCCGGGCGGACCGCCCCGTTCTCCGCCGAAACCTTACAGGGGACGATGCCGACCACGGCGAGGGGGATCTCGTCGAACTCGGCGGCCATGTCCGCCCTGGTGTAGGTGCCCGACTCCTCCCCTTCGGCCTTGGAGGGGTCGATCCGGTCCCAGTCCCGCTCGGATCCCACGAAACCGGGACGGGTGCTGTAGACGCCCGCCACCAGCGTGGAGCGCGGCTCGGCGCTCTTCGCGATCTCCCGCGATCCGCTCGGATCCACCACCATCACGTCGCCGGGCTCCACGGAGGACGCGCCGGCGCGAACGGCGATCATCTCGGAGAAGTCCGCCGGACCGGTGAAGGAGCCGTCGGCGAGCACGTCGCCGTCCCCCTGCACCTTGAAGACGGCGTTCACACCACGCTCGCATTCGATGAATTGCATGTTGTCGCTGGAGTTCGATCCGACGAGGATCTGCAGCATGTCGTTGTTGGAAGAGACGCTGTCGCTGCTTTCGAAATTGACCAACTGGCCGAGCTGGTAGTCCGGATTGTACACGTCCAGCGCACGGCCGCTGGATCCGGCGTCCCAGACCAGTGCGTCCCCGCCGACGTGAAGGGTCGCGTCCGGGGAAACGTCGCCGATGCCGAGGCGGCCGTTCGAGGTGAGCCGCATCTGTTCGGTGTTGTCCGTCACGAAGTACATGCAGGTGTCGGTCATCACCTGGAACATGAGAGGGCCGGCCATGTTTCCGGCGACCACGCGGGAGAGGTTGGTCAACGGAATCCCGGCGGTGGTGCCCGTGGCGAGCGGCCCCGACTTGATGAGCTGGAGGTAGTCGTAGATACCGCCCGTGGTCCGGAGGGTGACGCCCGAGTAATTGTCCGCCGCGGGGGCGTCGAGAAGAATCTCCACGTTGCTCTCGCCACCGAGATGGAGCTTCGCCTCCGGATTCTCCATGCCGAAAGCGACGTCGCCGTCGGCGTCGATCACCATCCGCGTGTTGGTGCTCACCGCGGAGGTGCCGATTTTGAACTTGTCGCCGTCGCTGTCGTCCACGCCGATCGAAAACGCGGTGGCGGCATCGAGCTGAAAGCGGATCCGGGGATCGCTCACCAGGCCGGTGTTGTTGATGGTGATGCCGGCGGTTTCGCTCACCACGTCGAGAGTGGTGATCGGGTCGTTGGTGCCGATGCCCACCTTGCCGTCCGCGGTGATGGTGAGATACGGGGCCGCGCCGACAGAACCTTCGCCGATCTTGAACTTGTCGGCGTCGCCGTCGTCCACACCGAGGGTGAACTTGGGCGTGCCGCTCAAAAGGAACCGGAGTTCCGGATCGCCGTCGGCGGAAGAGTTGTCGATATCGATCCCGTTCGCGCCCCCCGAACCGATGATGCTCAGCTTCCGCCCGGGCGAGGCGGCGCCGATCCCCACGTTCCCGGAGTGGGCGGCGACGATGTCGTCGCCGTCGACGGTCCAGTCGCCGTCGTCGAACGTACCCGCCGCGTGGGTATGGTCCCCCGCCGCTACCTGGTCCGCGCCGGTTCCGACCGGGAGGCGGGCCGCGGCGATGGTGCCGGAGACGATGTCCGAACCATCATGGGTATGGGACGTGTCGGCGAAGTGAGCCGAGTCGTGCCCGTCCAAGAAGTCCGCGTTCAAGTTCTCCACCTTTACGGTGGAAGACACTTCCATGGGCGGTGTGCCCGCGCCGACGGTGGAGATCAGTTTCCCGTCGGTCCGGATCGAACCGCCCGACACATCCAGCTTCTCCCCGGGCGCCGCGACGCCGATGCCGACGTTGCCGGAAACGTTCGCCCGCATGTTGTCGCCATCCACTACCCAATCGTCGTCCACCGTGGCGCCGGACGCGGCGGCGCTGATCTGCACCACCCCGCCTCCCAGATCGGCCAGGGTGATGTTCGCCCCCTCGGCCAGGGTCACGTCGCCCGTATGGCCGTTCAGGCTTTTCACCGCGGCGCCCTCGGCGAGTTTCGCCGCTTTCACCGCGCCGTCCTCGATCTTCTCCTCCGTCACCGCGCCGTCGCGGATCTTGTCGGTCGTCACCGCGCTGTCGGCGAGCAGGACGGCGGTCACGCCGCCCGGGGCGATGGAGAGGACGGCCTCCAACGAGTCCCCCCCTCCGGCGAGACCGTCGCCCGTGGTGATCCGCGTGCGGGCGCTCCGCATGCTGTACGGAACGGCGGCGAGGGGTCGGAGGGGGCCCAGCGCGGACCCGGAGACCTCGATGCCTATCCAGTAAGGGACATCGAAGGGAACCGCGTCCACGGCGAGGGTCACCTCGTAGAAGCCGCTGCTTAGCTCCACGGACGGGAAGCTCTGCTCCCAGACCGCGGCGGCGAGCGTGTCCGCGTAGAGCCGGAACGTCATGGGGACGTCGCCGGTCAGCGGCAATCCGTCGTCGCCCGTCAACACGCCCTGCCAGTGCAGGCTCTTCGGAATGTCGCCGTAAGCGGCCGTGGGTACCATTGCCGCCAGCAGCAGCGCCGCGGCGACGATGGCCCCGGCGGTCCGGGCGTTGAAGTCATGACGATCCATGCCGGTTCCTTCCTTTCCTACCGGAACAAGACCAAACGGGCGGTCGCGGAGCGTTCGCCGTCGTGGTTCAATCGGAGGAAGTAGATCCCGGGCGCGCAGCGACGGCCCCGATCATCCTTCCCGTCCCAATCCACCACATGCTCGCCCGCCTCCTCGGTCCGGTCGATCAGGGTCCGGACCAGGCGGCCGCTCAGGTTATAAATTCGCATATCAACGTTTCCGTTCCGTGGTATGGAGAACCGCAGCGCCGTCCCCCGCAGGAACGGATTGGGCCGGGGCGCGGCGAGGCGGAAGAGCGCTTCGGGCTCGCCGGGGGAGATCCCCTCGGCGGCGAGCGCCCCGGCGGGTCCGCAGACCGCCTCGAGGATTCGCTCCGTCTCCCCCGGCCGGGAGACGTAGCGGTAGACCGTTCCGTCCTCCACCGGCAACGCCGCGCCGGCGACCGGATCGATCAGGACCAGCCCGCACCCGGCCGGCGGCGGAACGGGGAGCGCCGCGGAGAGAAGGACCTCCTCGTCCCCTCCGGCGGCGACGCGGATCGTCCAACGCTCGACGCGCGTCGATGGGGGCCTCCAGTCGGCGCGCATGGTCCCGCCGGCGAAGAGGCCGGGGCCGGAGTCGTCCGGCCGCGGCGGCGTGGAGCGGTCCCATCGGTCCCTCCCGGGCCGCGCGCCGCTCCGCGCGCCGAGGGTGATCTCCTGGCCGGCGCGCCCGCCCGCGCGTGCGCGGAAGCGGGCTATCCATCCCCCCTCGCCGAGGGAAGAGAGCGCGTAGTTTTTCGACAACGACGGAACCGACTCGCGCGCCGGAACGAGAAGCTCCAGATCGTAACCCGACGTGTTGTTCACGAAGTAACCGCGCCACGGCTCCAGGTGGTCCGCCTCCACGTAACCACCCGTCCCCCCTTGGTCGTAGCGCCAGTCATGGAAGGCGTCCTCGATCAGGCCGAGCTGGGCCGCTTCAGTGAGTGAATAGCGATGATCCCCGTCGGCCCGGATCATGCAATCCGACAGGGAGACGGCGTAGGCGAAAGGATCGCCGATCTGGTTCCATCCGCCGCCGCTCCCCCCTTCGAGAAGAACGGAGAAACAGCTGTCCTCCTCGGAGGGGTAGACGGCGAAGCCGTCCACGTCCACTTTCCGGTCCTCCGCCGTGATCAGCCAGAATCCGTAGCCGGCGTCGATCGGCGCGCCGAGGTCACCGGGGTACTCCGCGTAGTCCCCCGCGTCGGTCCGGTAACGGCCGAGCCTCCAGCGGGCCGGATCGTGTTCCCCCAGGTCGTCGGGGAAGACCTCCCACCCGGAGGCGGAGCCGGTGAAGAGCGGCACGGAGATCATCTGGTGGCGGCCGCCGGTCAGGTCGGGGGCGAGTTCGTCCTCTATCCACACGTCGATCCGCGCCGGAAGCCCGATCTCCGGATCGTGTACACGCACCTCGCCGGCGGCGCCGTGGACCGACACCCAGTACTCGATCCCGCGAATGCCGGGGATCTGGTCGGAGAGGACCGCCGTGAGCTTGCCGCCGAGGCCTCGGTTCATCCCGGAGGACCGGAAGTCCTCTTCGCCTCCGAACCGCCAATAGACACGCCCCGAGTCGACGGTGACTCCCGCCTCGGCGGTGACGGTCACCTCCGTTCCGGGCGAGGCCGTCTCCGGGTCATGGCTCACGTCGACCGTGAACGGTTGAACGAGGAAGCTCGTGGTGACGGAGATCAGGTCGAGGATGGGGCGATTGCGGTTCTGCACCAGCACCACCCCCGAATACAGGCCGGTCGTCAGCCCCGCCGGCGCGGCGGATACGGTCACCCGGGCCGTGTCCCCCGGCGGCGTCCACCCGGAGTCTGGCGACGCGGAGAGCCAGGGTGCGATGTCGGAGACATCCGCTTTCCAGCGGAGCGTGTCTCCCCCGGCGTTCCGGACGACGATGGTCCGGTCCGGCGGGGCGGGCCCGTTCAGCACGGCGCTGAAGAGGAAGGAGCCGCCCGCCGGCGAGAGGAGGCGCATGTCCGCCGGCGTCGCCCCCCGAAGGAGAACCGGGTAGGGCTCCGTCCGGGACGGATCGTTCGAAGGGATAAGAAGCGTATCGACATGGATCCCCGCCCCGGCCGGCGCGAAGGTCACCTCCACCGCCATCGATCCGGAGGGGCTCAAGGCGAAACTGTCCGGTTCGACCGTATAGGGCGGTCCGCCGGCGGTGATCGGCCCGACGAGAAGCTCCTGGCCGCCTGTGTTGCGGACCGTGAAGGAGAGAACCGCCGAGGAGTCCTCCGGCACGGCGCCGAAACGGAGCGCGTCGGCGTCCACGGCGATGACCGGGACGCCCGGTTCCACGCCGAAACCGAGGAGCGGGAGCTTCCAGACACCGACGAAGGGGTCGTTCGTTTCTACATGAATAGTATCCCGATCCACCGCCGCGGCGGAGGCCCGGTACAGAACCCGCAGGGTCTGTGAAGCGCCGGGCTCGATCACCACGGGCGCGGCGGGCCACTCGACCCGGAAGGAGGAGTTACCGCCGGAAGCGGGTCCGATCGAGGAGAGAAACAGGGGCATACCGCCGCCGTTCGCGAGTTCCACATCGAGGCTCGCGGAGTCGCCCGTGTCGACGCCGCCGAAATCGAGCGCCTCCGCGCCGACGACCAGGAGCGGCCGGCCGTAGAGCGCCAGAAAACCGTTTAAATGCGTGTATTCGTCGGATGAAGCGGACCCCGCCGCCGCGATTCCGGCGACGGCGAATCCCCGCTGTCCGCCCGCCGTAAGGAGGCCTCCCGCGGAGTCGAACCCGCCCGCCGGCCCCAGGAAGGCGAATCCATCCGTCGCGCCGTCCAGGCCGGCGCCGATCAGAATCGCCGCGACTCCGATGAGGAGGATCTTTTCCCGGCTGGAAAGGGTCATATCGCTCTCCCGGCCGGCCGGTCGCCGGCGAAAGGGACTCTTCCCCGGGTCCGCTCGACCGGGGGTTCCCGCATTGGATTCCGTCCGGGCGGGTTCGGGGCGGGAAGGCCCCCGTCCCACACCCGCGCGCAAACCTGTTCGGCCACGCACAATCCCCCGTGAAACAATGGGTTGCGCGCCCACACCCTCCCGCCGTCGGGGCGGAGCCGGCCGTTTCCGAGACGTTCCCCGGACGGATCGGCGCCTCGGGACGGATCATTCTCCTCGCCGATACACCGCACGCCCGATCCTAGTGAGGGGCATTCCACGAATCGGCCCGATCCGGTGAATCTTGATTCTTTTTTCTACAAATGTTGTTGATTCGTGCCCGGCGGGCCGAGGACGGCGCGGCGGGGTTGTCGCGCGGGGAAAGAGAGGGCTAACCTCCATTTTTCTAAATAGAAATTGAATCCTCTTTATGCTAAACTCGTGTTGTTTTAACGGCCAGAACCAGGAAAACCCGGTCCTGGATTCGGTTCGGTGGTCGGACGCCCCGCGCGGCCGGTCGTCGACGGGTGAATTCCTTCTCCGGGCGATCCGCTCCCCATCTGGCCCGCCCGTACAATCCAACCTACCGACCCTATCTGTGTGGAGAGGGAGAAAATGAAAGTTACCAGACTGTTCGCGCTGGGAATGATGCTCGTTCTGTTCGTTTCGGCGGCGGCGTATGCCGACATCCACCCCATTCCGCTCGATGCGGAACGTTCTCATCTAACCCTGGCCGATCTGAGCCGGGACGTCATGGAGTTCGAGCTGGGGATCGCCGAGTTCTCCGCCATGGATGTGGAGACCCCGGAAGGAACCTTCTCCCGCCTGATGATTCCGGGCTTCCACTCCTCCAAGGTGGCCGGTTCGCCGGAGCTGCCGATGATGAACCGTCTCTTCGAGATTCCCTTGGGCGCCTCGGTGCGCGTCGAAGTGGTCTCCGTGGAAAGCCGCACCATCTCCCTGGCGGACTACGGTATCGAGAACGCACTCATGCCGGCTCAGCCGAGCATGCCGAAGAGCGCCGATCCCGAGGATTGGCCCTTCGTCTATAACGAGGACGCCTACCGCGCCGGCCGCGTCGGCCAGGAGATGGTGCGCGTGGAGCGCGTCGGCGCCATCCGCGGCGTGGAGATCGCCCGCGTCGAGGTCAGCCCCGTCGAGTACATGCCCCGGAGCAACGAGATCGTCGTGGCCGAGTCGATTCGCTTCCGTCTCCACTTCGAGGGGGCCGATCACGCCCGCGGCGAAGCGATCAAGGCGGCGACCTACAGCCCCTTCTTCGAGCCCGTGCACGGCGACATCGCCGGCTACCAGTCCCCCCGCGTGGATTACCCGGACCTGGTGAAGAACCCGGTCACGCTGGTCGTCATCGTGCCGTCCGACATGGAAGCGACCATGCAGGACTTCATCGACTGGAAGACCGAGCGCGGCTTCACCGTCGTGACCGGCGTGATCGGCTCGCCGGAGGTGGGGAGCACCACCGCCACGATCCAGGCCTACATCCATGATCTCTACAACAACCCGCCCGCCGGCCAGGCCGCGCCGAGTTTCGTCGTCTTCGTCGGCGACGTCGCCCAGTGCCCGACCTTCACCGAGGCCGGCGACGCCACCGACCGGCCCTACTGCGCGGTGGACGGCGACCTGATGCCGGACATCTACTACGGCCGGCTCTCCGCCACCAGCACCTCCATGCTCCAGGACATCCTGGACAAGACCCTCATGTACGACGAGTTCACCATGCCGGACCCGAGCTACCTCGCCGAGGTGACCATGATCGCCGGCATGGACGGCACCTATGCCTCCACATGGGCCAACGGCCAGATCAACTACGGGACCACCTACTACTTCAACGCCGCCCACGGCATCACGAGCAACACCTACCTCTACCCCGAGTCGGGGAGCCATGCGGCGGATATCGTCAGCGACGTCAGCAACGGCGTGGCATACATCAACTACACCGCCCACGGGAGCAACACGTCCTGGGCCGACCCGAGCTTTACTCAGACGAACGTGCGGAATCTGACCAACTACGGCAAGTACTGCCTCGCCGTCGGCAACTGCTGCCTCACCAGCACCTACGACTACGCCGAGTGCTTCGCCGAGACCTGGCTCCGTGAGGCGGACAAGGGGGCCATCGGCTACATCGGCGGCTCCAACAGCACCTACTGGGACGAGGACTGGTACTGGGGCGTCGGCAACGGCACCGTCAATGCCAACCCGACCTACGAGGCGACCGGCCTGGGCGCCTACGACGGCGTCTTCCACGACCACGGCGAGGAGATGGACGCCTGGTACGTCACCAACGACGCGCTCATCTTCCGGGGCAACCTGGCGGTGACCGAGTCCGGCTCCTCCCGCATCACTTACTACTGGAACATTTACAACCTGATGGGCGACCCGTCGATCACGACCTATATGGGCGTCCCGGCTACGCAGACGGTCGGCCACCCGAGCACGGTCTTCACCACCAGCCCGAACATCACCGTGACCGCGGTGCCCGGCAGCTATGTCGGCGTGACCCAGGACGGCGCGCTCGTCGCCGGCGGCGGCGTGGACGAGACCGGAACGGTGACGCTCACCTTCGACGACGTCCTCACCCCCGGAACCATCCGGTTGGTCGTGATGGCTCAGAACAAAGAGCCCTACAAGGTCGACGTTCCGGTGATCGTGCCCGCCACGATCATCATCAACCCGACCGAGATCGACGCCAACGTGGAGACCGACGTGGTGGTCGAGGTGTACGAAGCGGACGGCGTTACGCCGAAACCGGGCGTGAACGTCTGGGCCGCCGGCCTCGATTACGAGACCACTCCGGTGGCGACCAACGCCGCCGGCGTCTGCACGGTGACGGTGAACTACCCGTACGGCCCGACCCTCGACATCATCGGCCAGGAGACGGGCGAACCCTACCTGCTCTTCACCGAGCAGATCACGGTGAACGCGTCGACGCTCTCCACGCCGGACCTGTGGGTGACCACGACCATCGGACTCGCCGACACCTTCGCGCTCAACCTGGCCGGCACCCTGAACGGCACCTGCAAAGAGGGCCCGAGCACGATCTACGCGATCCTTCCCGACGGAACGGAGCTTTCCACGACGACCGGCACCATGAAGATCACGCCGGACGAGATCGGTTTCGTCACCGCCTACGTCGCGGTGAGCGGGTACGACGTTTATACCGAAACGTTCCCGATCATCGAAGCCTACGGCACCCTGACCGGCCACGTGGACGCCGACGGCTCTCCCGCGGACGGCGCGGTGGTCAAGGGTTACGACGCGCTCGACGAGCTCGTCTTCGAGGTGACCTGCAACTCCCTGGGCGACTACGACGTGGGCGAGGAGATCCTGGTCGCGCCCTACACGATCGAGGTCGATTACTTCGGCTATCTGCACTTCGAGCAAAGCTTCTTCGTCAACTACGGGGCGAACGTCCTCGACATCGATCTGGATCCCGCCCCCTCCGGCGTTCTCTTCGGCACGGTGACCGACGACGTTTCGGGCGATCCACTCTACGCGTCGCTCAAGTTCTACCGCAGCGACAACATGGAGCTTTACACCGAAACCGTTACCGATTCGACGGACGGCTCCTTCACCTCGCCGGCGCTCCCCTACTTTGATTGGGTCGTCACCATCAAGGCGTGGCACCATCGCGCGCTCACGACGAGCATCACCATCGAAGATCCGACCGTGGAGAAGCACTTCGTGCTCGAACCGACCAACGGCGACTTCCTGGTGATCGACGACGGCGCCAAGGGGACGGTCGAGAATCCGGCCAAGTACGACGAGAAGACCGGCGAGCTGATCGCGCAGGGTTACACGAGCGTCGCCTCCAAGGCGGCGGCGGACATCGTCACCGACCTGGAGACCATCGGCTACAGCGTGACGCTGGAGACGGTCGCCTCCACGAACCCGGCGACCTGGAACGACTACGACGCGATCATCGTCAGCTCCGGCAACAACGCCGCCCCGGTGGAGGACGCCACCTTCCGCTCCAACGTGGAGAGCTTCGTCCTCGCCGGCGGCCACATCCTGGTCGAGGGCGGCGAAATGGCCTATGACGCCGCTTCGTACCCCGGCTATCCGACCTTCGCCGCGAACGTACTCCACGTTACCGGCTGGAACCACGATTCGAGCGGCAACCTGACCGTCCACGACGTGGGCCACTACCTGGTGACCGTGCCGAACACGATCACCGGCCCCATCACGGTCGGCTACGTCGACTACGGCGACCAGGACGCCTTCACCCCGGCGGCGGACGCCACCAAGGTCTGCGCCTGGTCGACCTACCCGGAGAACACGAGCATCGTGGTCTACGATCCCAACCCGGCCCCCGAGGGCGGGCAGATCGTTTATTACGGCTTCAACTACTCCTCCGCGGCCGCGGCGGACCGGATTCTCCTTCTCGAAAACACCATGACCTATCTGACGGCGCTCGAAATGGGCGATTGCAGCGTCAGCGGAACGGTGACCCTGGAAGGCCAGTCGAACCACTCCGGCGTAACCGTCCAGGCGATCCCGGACGGCGGATCGGTCGTGACCGGACAGAACGGTTCTTACGAGCTGACCGGCCTCTACGCCGGTCCCTACCAGATCGTGGCCTCCAAGGACGGCTGGGCGACCGGCATCGAGGAGATCACCCTGACCTCCGGCCAGCACATGACCGGCGTCGACCTCACCCTCTCGCGTGAGTTCAGCCAGACCGATTGCAGTACGCCCGCGCTCGCCATTCCGGACAACAACACCGCCGGCGTGAGCGACATCATCAACGTGCCGTTGGACGTCGAGGTCACCGGAATCGCCGTCTACCTGGACATCACCCACACCTACATCGGCGACCTGATCGTGACCCTCGAATCGCCGGGCGGCGCCATCGTCACGCTCCACAACCGGAGCGGCGGGACGGCGGAAAACATCGTCGGCTGGTACCCGGACGACCTCGAGCCCGCCGGCGACCTGGGCGACTTCCTCGGTCTCGACGCGGAAGGCGACTGGACGCTCACCGTGAGCGACAACGCCGGCTACGACACGGGCACGCTGAACGAGTGGTGCCTGAAGATCACTTACGAGATCGACACCGGTGTCGAGGAAGGCGCGGGGAGCCTGCCGAAGGCGCTCGCCCTCGTCGGCAACGTGCCGAACCCGTTCAACCCGACCACGACCATCCGGTTCGACCTGCCGAAGGCCGGACACGTCAGCCTCTCCGTCTATGACCTGGCCGGCCGCCGCGTGACCACGCTGGTGGACCGGGGCATGGACGCCGGAAGCCACGACGTGATCTGGACCGGCCTCGACTCGTCCGGACGGTCCGTGGCGAGCGGCATCTACTTCTACCGCCTCGAGGCGGAGAACAAGACCATGACCCGGAAGATGGTGCTTTTGAAGTAACCGTCTCCGGTAACGGGAGGAAGCCTTTCGGACTCGGTCGCCGCGGCTCCGCGCCGCGGCGGCCGGGCCCCTTATAAGGAGAGACAACATGATCAGCGCCCGCAAGCGGAAGGCTCCCCCAATCGCCCTCCTGGTCCCCGCGCTGCTGCTCCTCCTCGCGGCCTTTACGCCGGCCGCGGCGGCGGAACCGATCCCGATGGACGCAAACGGGCTTCCCATGTGGGAGGTCCGGGAATGGAACGACTTCCCGGTCCGGATCGAGCTGGGATCCTACGACGAACTGGAAACACTCCTGGAACGCGTCCCAATCGCCTCCTTCAACAAGGAGCAGGTCCGCGTCTTCCCGCTCGGGGAGAAATCGGTGCGGATCGTGTTCGAACCGCGGATCACCGACGAGGAATCCCGCGCGCTCCGCGCCGCCGGCTACGACTACGAGGAGCTTCCGGACATCGACCGCACGGTCCGCGCCGAGGCGGAGCGTCTCTGGGCGGAACAGGCCGCCGAGGGCGGCGACCGCCTGTCGAGAGGCGACAAGGGGACCTACCACACCCCCGAGCAGATCGGGACGATCCTGCACGACGTCGAGACGGCCCATCCGTCCATCGCCCAGCGGTTCAGCATCGGGACCTCCGTGGAGGGCCGCGATCTCTGGGCGATCAACATCAGCGACAACGTGGGGACAAACGAAGAGGAGCCGGAGGTCCGCCTTTCGGGCAACATCCACGGCGACGAGTCGATCTCCCAGGAGATGCTCGTCTTTCTGGTGGAGCATCTGACCGACAACTACGGGACCGATCCGGACGTCACCTATCTGGTCGATAACTACGACATCTTCATCCTCCCCTGCCACAACCCGGACGGGACGGTGGCGAACACCCGCTATAACGACAACGGCATCGACCTGAACCGGAACTTCCCCTCGCCGGACGGGGACATCGGCGGCGACGGCACCTGGACGGAGGAGGTGGAGACGGTTCATTTCAAGAACTGGGGGTTCGGCCGGCACTTCGTGATCAGCGCCAACTCCCACGGCGGCGCGCTGGTGGTGAACTACCCCTGGGACTACACCTACACGCTGCACCCGGACAACGACGCGCTGATCCAGCTCTCGCTGGAGTACTCCACCTACAACCTGCCGATGTACAACGGCGACTGGCCGCAGGGGATCACCAACGGCGCGCAGTGGTACATCACCAAGGGATGTCTCCAGGACTGGTCGAACAACGAGACGGACTGCATCGACGTCACGCTGGAGCTTTCGGACGTCAAGGAACCGTCGGCGAGCCTTCTCGAGGATTTCTGGGACGACAACGAGGAGAGCTACGAGCACTACATCCGGGCCGCGCGGTACGGCGTGAACGGGATCGTCACCGGTTCCGACACCGGCCTCCCGCTGGACGCGACGATCACCGTCTCCGGGAACGCGATGCCGGTCCACACCGACCCGGAGAACGGCGATTACTACAAGCTGCTCGACACGGGAACCTACGACGTCACCTTCAGCGCCTCCGGGTACATCGACGAGACCCACTACGGCGTCTCCGTCACCTGGGGATCCGCGACGGTGCTGGACGTGGATCTCGATCCGGTCGCCTACGGCGCGGTGAGCGGTTTCGTGCGCGAGGTGGGAACCAACGACGGGCTGGACGCGGAGATCGAGATCCGCACCTACCCGGGCGACGTCTATGTCACTACCGCGCAGAGCGATGACGGCTCCGGCGGCGCCTACTCGACGAACCTGGTCTACGGTGAATACACCTTCCACGTCTCCTGCCCGGGCCACACGAGCGCGGACCGGCAGGTGACGGTGGACGCCGCGACGGAGACGGAAGACTTCCTTCTCGGCGTGGTGACGCAGGCGATCCTCTTCGAGGACGACTTCGAGGGCGGCTCGTCGCAGTGGACCGGCGACTGGGGGCTCTGCACCTCCACGGCACACGGCGGGACGGCTTCCATGGCGGACAGTCCCACCGGCGACTACGCCGACAAGGACACCACCATCTGCGTCATAGCCTCGTCCATCGACCTCTCCGAGGCGGAACAGTGCACGCTCAGCTTCTGGGCGCGCTGGGACATCGAGGAGAACTGGGACTGCGCCGTGCTGGAGATCTCCACCGACGGCGGCTCCGGCTGGACGCCGCTCCAAACCGCCTACACGGTGGACGCGAGCGGCCAGGGAACGCAGAAACCGGCGGGCATCCCGGTCTTCGAGGACACGCATACCGGATGGGTGGAGAACGTGGTCGATCTCGCCGCCTACGATGGGGAGACGGACGTGCTCTTCCGTTTCCGCCTGAAGAGCGACACGTCGATCCACCAGGACGGATTCTATTTCGACGACTTCCAGGTGCGCGGCATGCAGGTCGCCACCGGAGTCGAGCTGGCGGCGCCCGGCGCGACCCGCCTCATGGGCAACTCGCCGAACCCGTTCAACCCGATCACCACGATCCGGTACACCCTCGCCTCGCCGGCGCGGGTCGACCTGGACGTGTTCGACCTCTCGGGGCGGCTCGTGCGCTCCCTGGTTCGTTCGCGGACGGAGGACTCCGGATCGCACAGCGTGGTCTGGGATGGACGCAGCGACGCCGGACGGCCCGTTTCATCGGGCGTGTATTTCTACCGCCTCAACGCGGGCGACACGCAGTTCGTCCGCAAGATGGCTCTGATTCGGTAACCGCTCCCCGCGGCCCGAAAACCGTATCGATCGCGCCCCCGTCGAAATCCGGCGGGGGCGTTTCTTTTGCGCGCCCGGGCGGCGCGCGAGTCGTCATGGTATAATGGAAACACACATGAAGAAACGTGTCCCCGGCCTCGGGCGCGTTCCGCTCGGAAGGGTCCGTCCGCGCAAACGTCGACGAGGAGAAACACCTTGCCCCCCCGAAGCGAAGCGATCATCGGCTCGGCCCCCCGTCCGAGAGGCGGCCTCCTCTTCTTTTCCCTCCTCTTCTCCGTCGGTTTCCTCCTCCTCCTCCTCGCCGGGTGCGGAGAGGATAACCCGGTCGATTCCACCGGTCGGCCCGACATCGGGGATATGGCCTATGTGCCGCCCGGTTCGTTCACGATGGGGGACGGGGAGGCGTACTGCGGCGAGGACGAGCGCGAAGTGACCCTGACGAGGGGCTTCTATCTGGGAAAATACGAGGTGACCAACGGGGAGTACCGGGACATGTTGCAGTGGGCGTACGACCAAAGCTACGTGGCCGTGGAGGACAGCCTGGTCGTCGACAATATCGTCGGCGACCTTCCACTTCCCCTTGTGGTATTCGACCGATTCTGTCAGCTCTCCTTCCACGAGGGGGTTTTCTCGGTGGCCGAGGGGAAAGAGAATCACCCGATGATCGACGTCACCTGGTACGGCGCGGCGGCGTACTGCGATTGGCTCTGCATACGAGAAGAAATCCAACCGACGTACGATCACTCCTCCTGGTTTTGGCCCTTCAGCGACGAGGACCCCTACGAAGCAACGGGGTATCGCCTCCCGACGGACGCGGAGTGGGAGTACGCGGCACGCTTCGACGACGGAAGGCTCTACCCGTGGGGAGACGATCCGCCGGACTACGGCCGGGCGAACTACATGCAGTGCATCGGTGGCGACGCCCCGAAGACATCGCCCGTGGGGAGCTATCCCGCCGCTCCTTCCTCGCTCGGGTTGTACGACATGGCGGGGAACGTGTGGGAGTGGTGCTACGACTGGCACTCCTGTTCCCCGGGGACTTCGGCGGTGATCGATCCGATCGGCCGAATCGACGGGGCCCACTGTCCGGGACGGGTCTTGCGGAGCGGCTCCTGGTTCAGTTACGAAGACCGCATGCGGGCCGCGAGTCGATACTGGTTCAAACCGTGGAACTCGTTCTACAACTTCGGATTCCGCATCGCCCGCAGCGAATAGAACGTTACCCGCAACCGAAGGCGCGGACCTCCTGCACCACCGCGCGCCATGCCCGGAATCGGGGAGAACGGTTGATCCCGACCCGATTCTCCCGGCGCATCCCGGGACCTTCCCGGACAATCCCCGATCCACTCCGCGCCTTATCCGAAAATCCGCCCCCAATCCATTACCCGACCCGAAGATGCTCGGCGCGATGATCACCGAAAATCTCTCCTTCCCCTTTTTCGGTGCAGAACGCTTTCTGGCGCAGTAACTTTAACAGGCGCCGGCGGCTGAGGGGGGCCGCGCGCGCCCGTGAAATGTTCGAAACGCGCCGGCCGCCCGACCCCATCCGGCCGGTGGGCGGAAGAGGAGGAATATCATGGAAGAGTTTATCCGGAAAGCGGTGGATATGATCACCACCTGGGGCGTCGACATCCTCGGCGCCATCGGCATATTGATCCTGGGGCGGATCGCCGCCGGCATCATCCGGGGCGCCGTCCGGAAGGTCATGCGAAAAGGGAACGGTGATCCCGGCCTCGTGAAATTCGTCGGCAACATCGTCTACTACCTGATTCTGGTCTTCGCGATCGTCGCGGCGCTCGCCGAATTCGGCATCCAGACCACGTCCTTCGTCGCCATTCTGGGCGCCGCCGGTTTCGCCATCGGTTTCGCCCTGCAGGGATCTCTCTCCAACTTCGCCTCCGGCGTGATGATCCTCGTCTTCCGGCCCTTCCGGGTCGACGACTACATCAGCGCCGCGGGCGTCTCCGGTTCGGTGAAGGAGATCGGGCTCTTCGCCACCACCCTCGCCACGCCGGACAACGTGAAGATCCTCGTCCCCAACAGCAAGGTGTACGGCGACACGATTCAGAACTACTCCGCCTACGACACGCGCCGCGTGGACTGGTCGATCGGCATCGGCTACGGCTCGTCCATCGCGAAAGGGAAAGAGATCGTGCTCGGCGTGCTGAAGGGGGATTCCCGCGTGCTCGCCGACCCCGCGCCCATGACGGCGGTCTCGGAACTGGCCGACTCAAGCGTCAATCTGGTCGCCCGAGCCTGGGTGAACAAGGCGGACTATTGGGACGTCAAGTTCGACCTGACCCGTAAAATCAAGGAAGAGCTGGACGCCGGCGGCGTGGAGATTCCCTTCCCGCAGCGGACGATCCACATGATCGGCGGCCGGAGCTGACCGGAGCCGGGAAGGAGGACGGATTCATGTTCTCTCGGATGATCGCGCGCGGCGCCGGGATCCTCCCGGTGGCGGCGCTCCTTCTCGCGACGGCGGGCGGCGCCGGCGCGGAGGAGAAGAAACTGGAAGTCGGCCGCTGGTATCCCACGCTCGAATCGGGCGTCAACCTCACACAGAGCGCCTACAGCGACAACTGGAACGGAGGGGACAAGGGCTCCATCGTCTGGAGCTTCATCACCAACGCGGGCCTGGAATCGCAGCTGAACGAAAGGACCAACTGGACCAACCAACTCAAACTCGCCTACGGGCAGACCCACCAACAGGCTCGCGACGACGCGGGGGAACGAGTCTGGGAGGAGCCGGAGAAGTCGACGGACCTGATCGATTACGAGACGGTGTTCCGGTTCACCATGGGCTGGGTGGTCGATCCCTACGTTTCCGGCCGTTTCGAGAGCCAGTTCCACGACGCCTCGGACCCGGAAGGACGCAGCCTCCTCTTGAATCCCTTGAAGTTCAAGGAGTCGGCCGGCTTGGCGAAAAAGATCATCGCCGAGGAAGAGCGCGAGCTGCTCACGCGCGTCGGCTTCACCTTCCGCCAGAATCTCCACGATTTTTACGTGAATCCGGCGCCGGACGACGCCACCGAGAGCGAGACCACCCACGACGGCGGCTTCGAATGGGTGACGGACTGGAAGACGAAGATCCTGGAGGAGAAGGTCTCCTGGACGTCCAAGCTCTCCCTCTATCAGCCCGTTTTCTATTCCGACAAGCCGACCTTCGAGGACGACCTGACGGCGGCCGAGATCGAGGCGGCGGGGTTGCCCACGGACGTGGCGAACTACACCACCACCCTCGACGTGGACTGGGAGAACATCTTCACGACCCAGATCACCTCTTACCTGTCCGTCAATCTGTACACCCGCTGGATATATGACAAATACGACAACTCGGTGCCGCCGGTGCTGGACGAGAACGGCGACCTGAAGAATCCCGACGAAGTGAGCGCCGCGATCCGCAAGGGGGGGCAGTTCAAGCAGACCCTCTCGATCGGCATCACTTACCGCTTTCTATAAAGGAAGCGCCGCTGTTCGATGAAGACCCCCGCCGCGCGGGCCGCGACGGGGGTCCTTCTTTCGGCGCGGCGATGTCAGCGCCTCTTGGGGGGAGGCTTCGGCTTTGCCCGCGGCGGCGGCTTCGGCTTGGTCCGCGGAGGCGGCGCCTTGACCTTCCCTTTCACCGGTTTCGGCGCGGGGTGGATCTTCGCCTTCGCGGGCGGCGGGCGACGGGTCCGGACCCACTTCCGGTGCTTCACGATCGCCCGGGCGAGCGGCCTCCTTTTCGCCGTCCAGACCACGTGGCGCCGGAACGCCGGCCGGAGAGCGGGACGCGCGGCGAGAACCGTCCGGTATCCCCAGTAACGGCGCGCGAGCGCCGGACGGCGCGCCCAGAGAATGCGGTGTCTCCAGACGAGACGATGAATCGATGGCCGACGCGCCGCGTAAAAGTTGTAGCGACGAAGCGCGTAGCGAAGGCGCGGCCGGGGCGCGAGCCAGAGGCGGTGCGCCCGATAGCGGTACGCCGGTTGCGGGTTGAGGCGGAGCCAGCGATGCAGCCGCCAGTGCGCGCGGTAGACCGGCGGGTGGGCGCGCATATAGACGACGAGGGCGACCAGCTCGGGATCGTCGCCGTCGTAGGAGGGCTCCTCCTCGCCGGCGTAGAACGCCTCCTCTGCCTCCGCGTCCTCCTCCAGCTTGGAGAGCGCCCCGCCGTACTTCGCCAGAAACGCGGTGTCCTCGGCGGCGGCGGCTTCCGCCTCTTCGATTCTCTCCGCCAGTTCCGGTTCCGCCGCGAGAAGACTGTCGTAGGCGGCGAGTTCGACGGCGGCGGCAGGGTCGGCCGCGGCCGCTTCCTCAACATCGCCGAGAAGCGCCTCCATCTCCGGGTCCTCTTCGATCGCGCCCAGGAAACGCTCCTCTTCCGCGGCGAGCGCCGAGTCGGCGGCCAGAGAGTCCTGCAGGGCGAGGAACCCCTCCTCCAATTCTTCGTCGGCGCCCAAGGCGTCGTTGATCTCCTCGATGCGCGCGTGCTCCTCCGGATTCTCCTTCAGGAGTTTCTCATACTCCTCGTCCACCGCCGTGTCCGCCGCCGCGCCCCCCGCAAAACAGGCGACCAGCAATCCGACACCGAGAAAGCACGCGGCGTCTCGCATGAAACGGTGCATGTCCACCTCCTTCCCGTCTCGCCCCCAGCCTAAGAGAGCGGCGAGCACCGAGGCCAGGAAAAAGCGGGCCGCGGATTCTTCCCCTTCCACGCCTCCCCGCCCGGCGAACGCCAGACAACGCCAACGCCTTTGTTTTTAGGGGGTTGTGGGCCCGGCGCGCGTCCCCGATCGGCCCACACCTTCCCATTTGCGCCGCCGGGGCGATCGTGTATACTGTATGGTCTGTGATCGTCCCGGCTCCGGGGTCGGGACTTCGCATGGGAATGTCCGCGCCCATCGCCGGGCGCTTCGGTCCCGCGGGACCCGCATGGAGGAATATCGAATGGCGAAGAAGAGCAAAGGGGTGCGCATCATGATCACCCTGGAGTGTACCGAGGCGCGCAAGGAGGGGAAGCCCCCGTCTCGCTACACCACATTCAAGAACAAGCAGAAGACGCCCAGCCGTTTGGAGCTGAAGAAGTACAACCCCTTCTTGCAGCGGCACACGGTCCACAAAGAGATCCGATAATCCTGCGAGGCGCCCCGCCCTGCGGCGGGGCGGGAGGGCGGCGATGGCGGAGACGATCTTCACCAAGATCCTGAGCGGTGAGATCCCCTGTCACAAAGTGTACGAGGACGATCTCGTGCTCGCCTTCCTCGACATCTTTCCGCTCGGCGAAGGGCACACTCTGGTCATCCCCAAGGAGCCGGCGGAAACCTTGGATCGCCTCTCCGACGAATCGGCCGCCGCGATCGGCCGCGTCCTTCCGCGGATCGCGCGCGCCGTAATGGCCGAGACCGGCGTTTCCGCTTACAACGTGCTGCAGAACAACCTCGCGGAAGCGCACCAGGAAGTGCCGCACGTGCACTTCCACATCATCCCCAAGCCGTCGGCGGAAAAGGGTCTCGGTATCGGTTGGCCGAAGGGGAAGCTGGACCACGGGAAGGGGGCGGACCTCGCGAAGCGGATCGCGAAGCGCTTGGAAGGGAGATAGCCCCGGCCGACAGCCTGCGCGCCGAGAACGGGCCGTCCGGCCTGTTTTTTTTATACATAAAAACGGCGGGCGCCGGGCCCGCCGCATCGCTTTTCCCGCTCCTCAACCGCGCTCGATCAGTTCGCCACGATGTTGATCAGGCGCCCCTTCACATAGATCACCTTGCGGATCGTTTTCCCCTCGACGTGACGGGCGACCCTCTCTTCGGCGAGCGCCAGCGCGCGGACCGTCTCCTCGTCGGCGTCCGGCGACACGCGGATCTGCCCGCGCAGCTTTCCCATCACCTGCACGGCGATCTCGATCTCGTCCTCGACGAGATAGCTCTCGTCGCAGGCGGGCCAGGAGGCCCGTGAGATCGATTCTTCGCGGCCGAGCATCTCCCAAAGCTCTTCGCAGATGTGGGGCGCCAGGGGCGAGAGCATCCGCAGGAAGGGATCCGCCACCACGCGGGGGATCGTTTCCCGCGGCACCATCGCGTTGTTCAGCTCGATCAGCGCGGCGATGGCGGTGTTGAAGCGCAGTCCCTCCATGTCGTGGGAGACGCGGTGAATCGTCTTGTGCAGCAGGCGGAGGGTCTTCTCGTCCGGCTCGTCGTCGCTCACCAGAAGCCCGCCGCTCCGGTCGTCCACGAAGTTCCGCCAAACCCGCTGCAGGAAACGGTGCACGCCCACCACCTCCTGGGTGCTCCACGGCTTGGAGACCTCGAGCGGCCCCATGTACATCTCGTAGAGGCGCAGGCTGTCGCAGCCGAATTCCTCGACCATCTCGTCCGGCGTCACCGCGTTCTTGAGCGACTTTCCCATCTTGCCGTAGCTACGGGTGGCCGGACGGCCCTCGTAGGTCCACGCGCCGCCCCGCTCCTTCACCTCCTCGGCGTTCACGTATATGCCGCGCTCGTCCTGGTAGGCGTAAGCCATGATGTAGCCCTGGTTGAAGAGGCGGCCGAAGGGTTCGTCGGTGGAGACATGGCCGAGGTCGTAGAGCAGCTTGTGCCAGAAACGGGCGTAGAGCAGATGGAGCACGGCGTGCTCCACGCCGCCGAGATAGAGATCGACTCCGCCGGGCGCCATCCAATAACGCTCCTTCTCCGGATCGACGGGGCGCGCGTCGTTCTTCGGGTCGATGAAGCGAAGGTAGTACCAGCAGGAGCCGGCCCACTGGGGCATGGTGTTCAGCTCCCGCTCCCACGTTTCGCCGTCGATCTCGACGAGTCGCCACTCTTCCGGGGCGCGGGAGAGAGAGGGGCGCGGGGGAACGCCCGGGTCGTCGCCGGTGGGCGGCCGGAAGTCCTCCATCTCCGGGAGAACCACGGGGAGATCCTCGTCGTCCACCGCCCGCACGCGACCGTCCGGACCGTGCAACACCGGGAAGGGTTCCCCCCAGTAGCGCTGCCGGCTGAAGAGCCAGTCGCGGAGTTTGTACTGCACCTCGGCGCGGCCGATCCCGCGGCGTTCCAGCCAATCCGTGATCTTCCCCTTCGCCTCCGGCGTGTCGAGACCGTTCAGGGAAACCTCGTCATTCGCCGAATGGATCGACGCCCCTTCACCGGCGAAGACGTCGTCGAGCGCCTCCGGGGCGCGAAGGTAGGCGTCCAGGGTCACCCCGCGCCCGTCGAGCCACTCCGGCGAGGGCGTCACCACCGGGCGGATCGGCAGGCCGAACTGCTTGGCGAACTCGAAGTCGCGCTGGTCGTGGGCGGGCACGGCCATGATCGCGCCGGTGCCGTATCCCATCAGCACGTAGTCGGCGATCCAGATCGGGATCCTTTCGCCCGTCGTCGGATTGACGGCGAAGGCGCCGGTCGGCACGCCCGACTTGGTCTTCGCCTCCACCTGGCGATCCACGTCGCTCTTGGAAGCCGCCTCGCGGCGATAAACATCCACCGCGTCCTTTTGATCGCCGGCGGTGATCCGGTCGACCAGCTCGTGCTCCGGCGCGAGCACCATGTAAGTGGCGCCGAAGAGCGTGTCCGGCCGGGTGGTGAAAACGGGGATCGACGCCTCCGTCCCCTCGACGGGGAACTCGACCATCGCTCCCTCGCTCCGGCCGATCCAGTTCCTCTGCATCATCTTGATCGATTCGGGCCACTCCACGTCGCCGAGCCCATCGAGAAGACGTTCGGCGTAGGCGGTGATGCGGAGCATCCACTGCCTCAGGGGACGCTTGTAGACCGGGAAGTTCCCCCGCTCGCTCCGGCCGTCGGCGGTCACCTCCTCGTTGGCGAGCACCGTCCCCAAGTCGGGGCACCAGTTGACCGGGACCTCGGCGATGTAAGCGAGGCGGTGCGCGTCCAGGGAGGCGCGCCTCTCCGCTTCGTCCAGATCGGACCAGGGGCGCGCCCCGTCGAACCCCTCGGCGCCGGGGGGAATCGTCTCGTTCTCCGGCCCGACACGAAGCGCCCCCTTGTCGAGGGCGTCCTCCAGCTCGGCGATCGGCCGCGCCTTGTTCCGCGCCGGATCAAACCAGCTGTCGAAAAGGCGAAGGAAGATCCACTGCGTCCAGCGGTAGTAGCCCTCCTGGATGGTCGCCAGCTCACGGTCCCAGTCATAGGAAAGACCCAGATCGCGGAGCTGCCGCCTCATATTGGCGATGTTTCTCTCGGTGGTGATCCGCGGGTGGACGCCGTGCTCGATGGCGTACTGCTCCGCCGGGAGACCGAAGGCGTCGAACCCCATGGGGTGCAACACGTTGTGGCCGGTCATCCTCTTGTGCCGGGCGACGATGTCCGTGCCGATGTAGCCGAGTGGATGGCCGACGTGCAACCCCGCGCCGGACGGGTAGGGGAACATATCCAGCACGTAGAACTTCGGCTTCGAACCGTCGAAGCCGGGGTCGCCCGGACCGAGAGTGCGGAAAACGCCCCGCTCTTCCCAGTACGCCTGCCACTTTTTCTCGATGGATCGAAAATCGTATTTCATGATCCGGCGAGTATAGCACGGGCCGGAAAGGGGAGAAAAGAGGGGGGCGGCGGATGGGGTCGGGAGGGTCCGGCGCGCGAACATCGGGACGCGAGAAGGCCGTCCGGGCGCCCTTTGAACACGCCGCCTTTCGCAACGGTTCGCCCCCAACACCTTCACGCAACATTCTTTTCCATGTTGACCACAATCCTTCGGCTCATTTATATTGATTTCATGTACTTCGCGAAAGGGGGTGCGTCGTGCGAATTCGCCGATTCATTGCCGTGCTCGCCTTCTTTGTCCCCGCCGCCGCCGCTCTCCGATGCGCCGACGACACGAACGGCCCCCAGGAAAACAGCGCGCCCCTGCCGGAGCGCATCTACTGCTCTGTGTTCGTCGGGGAAAACCAGAACCCCGCGCTCGAGACCGTCGCCTTCGTCATCGAACGGGACGACTCCGGCGCCGAGCCGGATTCCTTGGTCCGTCTTTATCAGGATCTGATCCCGCCCCACCCCTTTCCCGAAAACGCCTGCGCCCTCGAGTCGCTCTACGTCGGCGAGGACTCCGTCTTTTTCCGCATCCCCGCCGGCATGGGGTACGGAATGGCCTGCCCGGGGTGGCGGTTCTCTTCGCGGCGGGATGGAGAGTCGATCGGCGGCGCGGCCGTCTCCTGCGATACGAGCGCGGCGGATTCCCTGCGCTGGGCGGGGGTGGCCTGTCCGTGCGACGGGGGGTGCGAATCCGAGCCGGAGAGCGCCGCTACGTACAGTCACCCACCCCTGGTTCGGCGGCTCTATCTGCCCACCTATCCCTCGTTGGCGCAGGCGGCGGGAATCGAGGGGACGGTCGTCGCCGAGGTGTTCATCGATCGGTGCGGGGAAATAGTGCACGCGGAGATCGCCCAAACCCCCTCGGAGATTTTCGAGCAGTCGGTCCTCGCTGCGCTGCAACTGGCCGCATTCCATCCCGCCCGCGCCGGCACCCTTTTCGTCCGGTCCCGGGTGCTCATCCCCTTCAAGTTTTGCATCAACGACGCGAAGGGAAAGGGCGAGGCGGACATCGACGAGAGGGCCGGCCAGATCCTTCAGATCTCGGCGATTTCGGCGACGCTGCCGTAGACACGGCTCGGGCGGAAGGGGAACTCGTCCAGATCGGTCTGTCGCCCCACGCCGGTCAGCACCAGGATCGTCTCGATGCCCGCCTGCACGCCGGCGAGGATGTCGGTGCGCATGTTGTCGCCGATGATAACGCTGTTCTCGGAGTGGGCGTCCACGCTGTTCAGGGCGGCGCGGAGCATCCAGGCGCTCGGCTTGCCGATGTAGAAGGGCTTCCTGCCCGTGATCCTCTCGATGGGCGCGCAGAGCGCCCCGCAGGCCGGATGTCCCTTCGGCCCCGCTACGTCCGGGTTGGTGGCGATGAATCGAGCCCCCTGCATGATAAACCACGCCGCCTTCCGGATCATGTCCCAGTTGAAGGCGCGCGTCTCGCCGACGACGACATAGTCGGGGTCGATGTCGGTGATGGTGAAGCCGATGCCGTACAGTTCATGGGTGAGCGCTCCCTCGCCGATGACGTACGCCTTACGTCCCTCCTGCTTCTCCAGAAAGGCGGCGGTCGCCATGGCGGAGGTGTAGAAGCAGGAAGCCGGCACGTGGATCCCGGAGGAAGCGAAACGGTTGCGTAGATCCTCGGGCGTCTGGGAAGGATAGTTCGTGAGGAAAACGAGCGGGGTTTCCTTCTCGAGCAATCCGCGAACGAAGCGGTCCGCCCCTTCGATCAGGTTGTTGTCCTGCAGAATGACGCCGTCGATGTCGCAGAGGACCGCCTTGCTCACGCTCCGAACCTCCCGCCGCGGGCGGGGGGCCCGACGGTACGTCGGATTCTAGCAGCCCTGCGACGCCGCCGCAATCGCCGCGGTCGCTCCCGTCACCGCCGGGCCGGCCGTCGTGCTACATCGTATGGAAGGTCTCGCCGTCGTAGAGGTAGCGCTTGATCTTGCGGGTAGTGGTCTTGGCGAACTCCTCCTCCACGACTCGAAAACGCCGCACCCGTTTGAAGGTCTCGAGGCCGCGTTGGCGGCGCTCGATCTCCGCACGGAGCAGGGCGGCCACGTCCCGGTCGTCCGCCCGGCGTCCCGCTTCCTCGAAATGGAGGTCGATCTTCTCGTAATCCGGGTGGATCAGCGCCGCCGGGTCCTCGCCGTAACCGGCATCGCGCCTCACGCCGATCACCAGCGACTCGGCGATCAAGGGGCTCCGATTCAGGTGCATCTCCACCTCCTCGGGATAGACGTTCTTTCCGCCGGGGGTGACGATCACGTTCTTGCGCCGGCCGGTGATGGTCAATCGGTGTTCCGCGTCGATCCGCCCCATGTCGCCGGTGCGGAGCCACCCGTCCGCGCCGAGCACCGCCGCCGTCCCCTCCGGATCGCCGTGATAGCCGAGGAAAACGTTCGGGCCGCGGACGCATATCTCGCCGACGCCCTCTTCGTCCATGTCGAGGATCCGGCACTCCACGCCGTCGATGGGCGGTCCCACCGTGCCGCGCCCCTTCCGGTCGGGGCGGTTCACGTGGGTGAGCGGGCTCGCCTCGGTGAGACCGTACCCCTGAAGCAGTCGGATCCCGATGCGGTCGAAGAAGAGAGAGACCGTGGGGTCGAGGGGGGCGCCGCCGCTTACGAAGTAGCGGGTCCCCTCGAAACCGGCGGCGCGCCGGAAAGGGCGGAAGAGAGGGGCGCCCCAGTCGCGGCCGAGACGCTCCCCCGCCGCCGACAACCCGGCGTTCAGACGAAAATAGGCGCGCGCCGCCCGGCCCCGGCGGGCGACGCCGCGACGGACGCCGTCCCGCAGCTTCTCGAAAAGGAGAGGAACGCCGACCAGCACGGTGACGCCGGTATCGCGCATATCGGCGACCAGGTCGGCGCTTTTCATGCTGCGGGCGAAGGTGATCGAGCTTCCGCAGTAGAGCGGCAGGAGTATTCCCGCCATCATCTCGTATGCATGGTGGATGGGGAGCACGGAGAGGAAAACGTCGGCGGCGCCCAGATCGAGGACGCGCGCCGCGGCGGCGACGTTGGAGGCGATGTTGTTCTGGCTGAGCACCACCCCCTTGCCGTGCCCCGTTGTGCCTGATGTATAAAGGATAATCGCCGGATCGTTCGGATCCGTCGGCGGCAACGGCGGCGCGCCCGAATCCATCCCCTCCCGGACCAGCTCGGACCATGCCTCGGCGCCGGGTCCGTCGTCCATGTCGACGATCTCCACCAGCGAGCGGACCGGCTCCATCTCGTCGAGAACGGACCGGTGGCGGCCGGAGACGAAGAGAATGCGCGCCTCGGATTCCGCGAGGATGTGGCGGACGGCGCTCCTCTGCATGGAACGGTCCACCGGCACGATCACGCCCCCCGCGGCGATCGTCGCGAGGTATGCGGCGACCCACTCCGGCCGGTTCTCACCGAGCACCGCCACGCGCCCGCCCCGCGGAAGCCCGCGCGCGGCGAGCCGCCGGGAGAGGGCGCGCACCGTCTCCGCGAACGCCTCATGGGAGATCGTATCGTATCCGGCGCCGGAGGGGGAGCGGACGCGCATCGCCGGGCGGGCGCCGTACTCTCGGGCGCACAGATCCGCCATCGCGGCGAGGGGGATCACGCCGCGGCCGGAATGCGGATGCTCCTCATCGCGCCGGGCCATCTCTTCTCCGGGGGAATGTCGCCCTGCTCCTTTCCGGATTGTATCTTTTTCCGGGCTCGACGAGGGGGAAAGCGGCGAAGGGGAAAATTCCCACCGTGCCCCGAAGGGATACCGGTGGAGGAAGGAAAGGCACCCTCACCCTCCCCGCCATCCCCTCCGCCTCCTCTTCGGACGGGCGGTGTGATCCTTCGAGGAGAAGGGGCGGGACGGGGGCCCCCACCTCTCGAGGTGCGTGAGAAACAGCCGCGCGAGGTCGCACCCTTGTGGGAACTCCGTGGCGATCACGAACCCACCCAGGGGGCGGCACGCCCCGGACTCCGAGAGG
>JAFGGD010000005.1 GCA_016930695.1 Candidatus Eisenbacteria bacterium | reverse complement strand
GCTTAACGGGGCGGGCGAAGGTGGGTCGGCGAGCGAGAAGAGGGAGGATGCGGAAGCATCCGGACCGTGCCCCGAAGGGAGAGCCGGGGGTGGAAGGAAAGGCACCCTAGCCCTCTCCCGCCATCCCCTCCGCCTCCTCCTCGGACGGACGGCGTGATCCTTCGAGGAGGAGGGGCGGGACGGGGCCCCCACCTCTCGAGGTGCGTGAGAAATGGCCGCGCGAGGTCGCACCCTTGTGGGAACTCCGTGGCGATCATGAACCCACCCAGGGGGCGGCACGCCCCGGACTCCGAGAGGGATACCCCGTCCGTCCGGCTCCCCACACCGTGCCCTCCCCAATCCCCCTACCGGCGGCCGAACGGGTCTGTTATGATCGGAGCCGGACTTTCGAAAGGAGAGAGACCTTGCCCCGACATGTCACAGTCCGCTGGGACGAAATCCGCAACGCATATGACCAGGGCTCGGCGGAGCGCCGCTACTTTCTCGACATCGAGACCGGAGAGATTCTCCCGATTTTCGTCGATCTGATCGAACGGGGAGGAAACCCCGAAGACGCCAGACGGATCGCCGGCGGCGTAAACAAACGATATTTCCTCGTCCCACACAAGCCTTCGTCGGAGGGATACGCGGAGATGGAGGCTTTCATCGCCACGGTGAAGGAGAAGCGGCTCAAGGGTCAGCTCACCGAGGCGATCGAGGGGAAGGGCGCCTTCCGGCGCTTTCGGGACACGCTTGCCCTCGACCCGATCGAGGAGGAGCGGTGGCAGAAGGAGAGGGACGAGCGAATCCGACAAGAGATCCAGTCTTGGCTCCACGCGAACGACATCGTCCTCACAGGGGAATCCTGAGAAGCCGGAAACGGACTTGCGCCTTCCACCCACCACGCTGCTCGCGCTGCTCACGGTCCAGGTCGTCTTTGCCGTGCACTACGTCGCGGCGAAGATGGTGGTGGAATTCGTCCCCCCCCGCGCATGGGCGTTGGTCCGCGTCGCCGCGGCCGCCGCGATTCTACTCGCCCTCGCGCGCGCCAGGGCGCCCAGGACGCGAGTCACCCGGCGCGACCTGGCGAGTCTCGCCTTCTTCGCCCTCTTCGGCGTGGTGATCAACCAGGTCTCCTTCACCGAAGGAATTCAACGGACCACCCCCGCCCACTCATCGCTCATCAACACATTGATCCCGGTCTCCACCTTTCTGTTCGCGCTCCTCCTGCGCGGGGAGTCGCTCACTTTTCGCAAGGGCGCGGGGCTCGGGCTCGCCTTCCTCGGCGTGCTCGTCCTTCTCCGGGTTCACGAGTTCACCTTCTCCGAACGTTGGGTGAAGGGGGATCTTCTCACCCTCCTCAACGCCTTTTCCTTCGGTTTCTTTCTCGCCGTCAGCCGGAACACCGTTCGGCGCTACCCCCCCCTCGTCTCCACCGCCTACACCATGGCCTTCGGCGCCGTGGGCATCGCCCTCGTCGGCGCTCCCGCCGCCCTTCGTTTCGACTGGCTCTCCCTCCCGGCCTCCACGGTGCTCGTCATGGCCGGGATCGTCCTCTTCGCCACGGTTCTGAATTACGTTCTCAATTACTATGCTCTCTCCCGGGTCGACTCCTCCACGGTTGCGCTCTTCATCTATCTGCAACCACTCCTGGCCACCCTCCTCTCCGTCGGGCTCGGACGGGAAAGCCTCTCCCCCCGATTCGGGGCGAGCGCGCTTCTCGTCTTCGCCGGAGTCTACCTGGTCGCCCGCGCCCCTCACCCCACACCCCGCGCGAAGATTTTGGAGGCGGAATAAGCCGCGCCGCGTCCCACCGTCTTTTCACATCGCGAGAAGCCTCTTCGTAAGACTCATCACCCACAACCTATTAAAAATCAGTCGATCCCGGCATTCGTTCCACGGAAAACGAAATGTTTCGTGTTTGGACCATTTCCCGAAAGCGACTAATAACCACGGTGAACAAAAAAAGGGGTTCACAAAACGGTGGGTCTTCCTTATTATTGCAGTTGCATCTGATTACGGGGACGGAACCCAAAAAAACGTATATCTCGCGTGGTCCGACGGCTTCCGCGTCCCGGAGCGGCCCGGTCGTCCGGCGCCCGTGTTTCCGAACCGTGGGCCTATTCGCACCCCGGGGGGACGTTTATGGCGAACGAAGCTTGTCGACACGATTGGACGATCGTGGACCTGCAAAACGGCTATTTGGTCACAGAGGGTTGCACCCGATGCGGCCGCCGCGCCTCTTTTTTCACCTTGAAGGATCAACCTCACCTCGACACCTACATGGAGGGAGGCCACCGCTGGCGCTTTCTCGCCAGCGCGCAATCGACCCGGTTCAACCTGCAGTGCGCCAAGTGCGGGATCAAAGTGGAGCTGAAGAACGTGATCGGGCTGATGCTCTGCACGGAGTGCGCCGAGGACTGCGACGTCCTCAAGCTGAAAGACGAATCGGAGGGGGGAAGCACCTGGATCTACGTGGCCCTCTGCTCCGATCCGATGCACGAGAATGGCGTTTGCGTCAGCGACGAGGAGATCCGCGTCCTCGAGGAATATTTCAACGGCAACATCAAATCACCCGGCAAACGCGTCCGATTCGCCCCCTGCATCCGATGGAAGTCCGTGGATGTCTGCCAGGGAGACGTGATCGCCGACGTGGGGATGAAAGAGATTTATTAGCCGCCGCGGTCCGGCCGCTGGGGCGGACCGCACGCAAACGATAGAGAGAGGGAAAGGCCATGAACGTTTCCGAGCTGAAGGGCAAGGCGGAACTGGGACTTCTGAACGAGCTTTTCGACCGCGAGGTCGAAGGGGTCTTCATATCGGACATGGTCAGCGACATTGTGGCCGGCGTTCACGCGGGCAACCTGCTCCTGACCATTCAGACTCACAAGAGCCTGATCGCCTCCGCCAATCTGGTCGACGTCTCCGCCGTCGTGTACGTGCGCGGCAAACGACCGGCGGAGGACGTGATCGAACTGGCGAACCGCGCCGGCATCAGCCTATTCACCACCGATCAGGACGCATGGAAGTTGGCCATCCGGTTGCACGGCCTCGGGCTGGAGTAACCCGGCCGATCCGGAGGACCACGCACGGGAATGACGAGCCTCCGCCTTCCCCGGCGGACCACCCGACAACAAGCGAAGGGGTGCCTATGCCAGCCGAAGCCGCTCTGAAGATCCTGAGCGAGAGCTCGGGCCGACGAGGAGACCTCATCCCCCTTTTGCAGAGAGTCCAGGAAATCGACGGCTACATCTCACCGGAAACGATCCGCACCATCTCCAAGCGACTCCGGATCTCGGAAAACGAAGTCTATGGAGTCGCCACCTTCTACGCCCAGTTCCGTTTCCGGCCGCCCGGCGAACACTCGATCCAGGTTTGCATGGGAACGGCCTGTCACGTTCGCGGCGGCGAGCAGCTCTCCGCCTTCATTCAGCACCGGCTCGGGATCGGACCCGGCCAGACCACGCCGGACAATAAATTCGATCTCGAACTCGTCGCCTGCCTCGGGTGCTGCGCCCTTTCGCCGGTCGTGAAAATCGACGACAAAATCTACAGTCAGATGTCTGTCCTCAAGCTCAGGGATGTGTTGGATGAGTACGAGAACGCTGGATAAACGGAGAGAAGCGGCCCTCGCGGCTTGGAACGACTTCGTGGGGAACGAAAAACCGATCCTCCTGGTCGGCGCCGCGTCCTGCGGGCGGGCCGCGGGCTGCATGGACGTCAGGCTCGAGGCGGAGCAGACGCTTCGCGATCTCGGGGTGGACGCGGAGATCGTGGAAGTGGGGTGCATCGGGCCCTGTTACCTCGAGCCTCTGCTGGACATCAAACTCCCGGGCAAACCCCGGGTGAGCTACTCCAATCAGGACCCGCGCCGGACACGGTTCCTGTTGGAGAAGGTCTTCCAAGGCGGCGAGTGGCCGGAGAGAGATCTGGTGGGACACTTCGGCGAAGAGGGGGCGATGAACGGGATGCCCCGCTTCCACGACCACCCGATGCTGAAGCCCCAGGTCCGGCTGGTGCTGCGCAACTGCGGCGTCATCGACCCGACCGACCTGGACCACTACCTCGCCCGGGACGGCTACCGGGCGCTGGAACGCGCGCTCGCCGGAAAACCCGAGGACGTACTGGAAACCGTGAAGGCATCCGGTCTCCGCGGCCGCGGCGGGGCCGGCTTCCCGACGTGGATGAAGTGGAACTTTTGCCGCCAGGCGGGTGATGGGCAGAAGTACATGATCTGCAACGCCGACGAGGGAGATCCGGGCGCCTTCATGAACCGCTCCCTGATCGAGGGGGATCCCCACGCGGTGCTGGAGGGGCTCGTTCTCGCCGCCTACACGATCGGCGCGTCACAGGCCTATATCTATATTCGCGCCGAATACCCGCTCGCGATCCAACGCCTCGAAGAGGCGATCGGGCAGATGCGGGAGATCGGCGTCCTCGGAGAGAACATCCTGGGGAGCGGTTTCTCCCTCGACATCACCATCAAGGAGGGGGCGGGCGCCTTCGTCTGCGGCGAGGAGACGGCGTTGATCGCCAGCATCGAGGGGAAACGGGGCATGCCGAGCAGCCGCCCCCCCTTCCCCGCGCAGTCCGGGCTCCACGGCCGCCCGACGATCATCAACAACGTGGAGACGCTCGGCACGCTGCCGAACATCATTCGAAACGGCGCCGAGTGGTACACCCGCTACGGCGTCGACACGAGCCGGGGGACGAAGACCTTCGCCCTCGCCGGCAAGGTACGCCGCACGGGCCTGATCGAGGTGCCGTTGGGGACCAAGCTGCGCACGATCATCGAGGAGATCGGCGGCGGTACGCAAAAGCCCTTCAAGGCGGTGCAGACCGGCGGCCCCTCCGGGGGGTGCCTCAGCGCCGAGTTCCTGGACACGCCGATCACCTACGAGAACCTGGCCCAAGCGGGGTCCATCATGGGCTCCGGCGGGCTCATCGTGCTGGACGAAGACACCTGCGTGGTGGACCTGGCGAAGTACTTTCTCCGGTTCACCCAGTCCGAGTCCTGCGGCAAGTGCGTTCCCTGCCGGGTAGGCACGCGCCATCTCTACAACATTCTCGACAGGATCACCTGCGGCGAGGGGGAACCCGACGACATCCGCAAACTGGAAACGCTCGGCGAGGTAATCCGGGGCGCTTCGCTCTGCGGGCTCGGCCAGACAGCGCCCAATCCGGTCCTTTCGACTCTCAAGTATTTCCGCAACGAGTATCTGGCGCACGTGCAGGAAAAACGCTGTCCGGCGGCGGTCTGCCGGGACCTGGTGATCTACCGGGTCATCCCGGGGAAATGCACCGGCTGCCAGTCCTGCGTGCGCGTCTGCCCGACGGGCGCCATCACCGGCCCCCGCTCGGAACCGCACAACATCGACGAGGAGAAGTGCATCAAGTGTCGAGCCTGCTACGAGATCTGCCGGTTCGACGCCATCGCCGGCGACGCGATCGTGATCACGTCCTGACAAAAGCGGTCCGCGTCCCGCGCGCGTGGAGCGACATGAAGAGAATCTACGGAAGCACGCCCCCCCGTACCGGCCGCCGAGGCGCGGCCGCGACGCGGGTCGCCCCCCTCGCGCCCCACCCCGGAGAATCCGGCGCCCCCCGGCGGCTTCTCCCCATCCCCGAACCGCGAATGACGACCGACCGTCTTACCGCCGCCCCCGGCGGCATAGCGCATGAAGGTGCTGCATGAGCAAGAACGGCGAGACTATCCGACTGGAAATCAACGGGCGGGCGGTAAACGCCCCGGCGGGCGTCACCGTCCACCGCGCCGCGGAGATGAACGGGATCCGCATTCCCACGCTCTGCTCCCACAAGGACCTCTCCCCCTACGGCGGCTGCCGACTCTGCATCGTCGAGATCGAGGGACTGCGGGGTTATCCGCTCTCCTGCAACACCGAAGCGAAGGACGGCATGAAGGTGCTGACCGACACGGTGGCGATCCGGGAGATCCGGCGGGAGGTCCTCCAGCTGATCCTGAGCGAACACCCCTCGAGCTGCCTCGTCTGCGGTGAGGCGGAAGAGTGCAAAGAGTTCTCCACCACGGTCCGGAAATCCGGCGTCGCCACCGGCTGCCGGTGGTGTCCCAACGACAAGCAATGCGAGCTGCAGGACCTCGTGGAGGAGCTGGGTATCGAGGAGATCCAATACCCGGTCCTCTACAAGGGCTACGAACCGGAACGGGGCGATCCCTTCTTCGATCGGGATTACAACATCTGCATCCTCTGCGGCCGCTGCATCCGCATGTGCCAGGAGATGCGCGGCACGGCGGTCCTCTCCTTCAACTTTCGCGGAAACCGCTCCAAGGTCGGCCCCGCCTACGACCGCTCCCACATCGAGGCCGGCTGCGAGTTCTGCGGCGCATGCATCACCGTCTGCCCCACCGGCGCGTTGGCCGAAAAGGCGAGCAAATGGGACGGCAAGCCGGACGACTCGATCGTCACCACCTGTCCCTATTGCGCCATCGGTTGCCAAATGGAATACCTTCGCGTCAAGAAACGTTTCTCCTCGGCCGTGCCGGTGCTCGACCCGGAGGTGAACGACGGCCAGGCCTGCGTGAAGGGCCGGTTCTGCGTCGGCGAGGTCACGCACCACTTCGACCGGTCCCGCAAGCCCTTCTCCCGCGAGGGCGCCTACTGGAAGGAAAAGGATTGGGACGAGGCGATCGATCTCGCCGCCGGAAAGTTGAAGGGGCTCCGACCGGGCGCCTTCTCGATGATCGTCTCTCCGGACTGCACCAACGAGTCGCTCTACGCGGCGGGCAAATTCACCCGCTCCGCCATGGGCGTGAACGCCGTCGACTGCACGGCCCGGGACGTTCTCGGCGGCGGTCTCGCCGCCTGGGCCGGGCTTCTGCGACGCCCCGTCTCGATCCAGGGGATCCACCGCGCAAGCCGGATCCTGGCGGTCGGTCTCGACACGCGTTTCAATTTCTCCATCATCGGCGTGGAGATCCGGAAGGCGATGCAGCGGGGCGCCCGGCTCGTCACCATCGGTCCCCGGGAATCGAACCTCGCCCGCTACGCCGATCTCTGGCTGCGGACCGAGCCGGGAACGGAGGGGACTTTAGTGAAGGCCCTCGCCTCGGGAGAGGGGAAGGAGCGCAAGGCGGCCGCGAAGCCGGCCGGCGCCGACCCAGCCGACGTCGACCGCGCGGCGGAGATTCTCGGCTCAGGCGAGGATCTGACCGTGATCGTAGGCCCCGCCATGTTCCGCTATTCCGCGACGGGCGATCTGATCGCCGGACTCGAGACGCTCCTGGAGCGGGAGAACGTCTCGCTCATCCCGCTCTACACCGGCGCCAACACGCGCGGCGCCCTGGAGATGGGCGTCTTCCCGGAACTGCTCCCCGGACCGGTCGCCGCCGGCGATTCCCAGGGGGCGGCGAAGATCGCGAAAGCCTGGAGCGTCGATCTTCCCGCCGACACCGGCGTCCGGCTGGAGGAGATCCGTTCCGGCGCCGTTCGTCCCGAGGTGATCTGGCTCGTCGGCGCCCACCCCGGATTCGAGCGCCCCGATTGCGATTTCCTGATCGTGCAGGACATCTTCGAGCCCGATTTCCCCTGCGATCTTTTTCTCCCCGCCGCCGGATTCGCCGAGTCGGAGGGGACGTTGACGAACGTGGAGGGGCGCGTGCAGGCGGCGCCGCGAATCGAGGAGCTTCCGGACAGCGTGCAGTTCGGAAGGGTCCGCCCGGACTGGTGGATCCTCGGCCGGGTCGCCCGCGCCCTCGGCGCCGCCGGTTTCGACTGGGAGTCGGCGGAGGAGGTGCGCCGCGAGATCGCCGGCGTGGTGGACGGCTTCCCCGAGCCGGGCCATGAGGACCGCGCGGTCCGTACGCTCCGCTTCCCCGAGGGGCTCGGGAAGAACGGCGGCGGAGCCCGAGCGGCGGAGCGCGGCGCAAAAGACTTCCTGCTCGTCCTCCGGCCGAACGGCTACACCCACCGCGGGACCGGCCTCACCGCCCGGGTGGAAGGACTCGCCGTGCTCCAGCCGGAAAACGGCTTCTTCCTGAGCGCCGAAGACGCGGAAAATTTGGGAGTGAAGGAGGGGGACCGGGTTCGGGTCCGGGCGGGGGACGCCGCCGGAACCGCTCCGGCCCGCATCGAGCCGGAGCTGCCGCGGGGGGTCGTTTATCTCTACGTGCCCGAATCGGTCGGGGGCTTGGCGGACCGCAAGGGGCTGGCCGACCTCTATCGACTGAACGTGAATCCCTGCCCCGTCGAGGTGACTAAGGATGTCCTATAAAGTAATCGAGCGACGCATGATCGTACCGAACATCCACGAGCTGGTCGTGGAAGCGCCGGATGTGGCCCGTTCGATTCAGCCCGGCCAGTTCATCATCGTCCGCCCGAACGACAAGGGGGAGCGGATCCCGCTCTCGGTTTCCGATTTCGACGCCGAAAGCGGCGCGCTCACCTCCTTCTTCCAGGAGGTGGGAGAATCCACGTCGAAGCTCGCCCTTCTCCGCGCCGGCGACACGATCCCCACCTACGTGGGCCCCCTCGGCGAAGCGACGGAGGTCGAGAACTACGGAACCGTGCTTCTGGTGGGCGGATGCTTCGGCATCGGCAGCCTCTATCCGATCGCGCGAACCCTCAAGGAAGCGGGAAACCGCGTCTTCATGGTCTCCGAGGCGCGTTCCACCTATCTGCTCTACTGGCAAGACCGGTACAAAAAACTGGTGGACGGCGTCTTCACCATCACGCGGGACGGCACGCACGGCGCGAAGGGACACGTGGAAAACATTACGGAACTGCTCGGCCGGGAGGAGATCCGGCCGGACCGCGTGATCGTGAACGGATGCACCTTCCTGATGAAGAGGGTTTCCGACATCACCCGGCCGCTGGGTCTGAAAACCGTGGTCAGCATGAACCCGATCATGATCGACGGGACCGGAATGTGCGGCGTCTGCCGGCTGAGCGTGGGCGGGGAGATCAAGTTCGCCTGCGTGGACGGACCCGATTTCGACGGCCACCTGATCGACTGGGATGAGTTCCTGGCGAGAAGGAAAACCTACAACGAGGAAGAAACGGCGCCGCTGCGCAAGAGCGACGTGGGCACCGTCCACCACGGCGGCTGCTGTTCCCGGTCGTGACCGGCCCCGGGGGGAAGGGTTGATCGATGGCTGAAGAGAAGAAACCGAAGAAGATCATTCCCGAGCGGTTCGATATGCCCAAGCAGACGCCGGAGGAGCGGATCCGCAACTTCGACGAGGTGGCCCTCGGGTTCGAGATGGAGACCGCCGTTTTGGAGGCGCAGCGCTGCCTCCAGTGCAAAAAACCGCCCTGCGTAGCCGGGTGCCCCGTGGAAGTGCCTATCCCGAGCTTCATCGGCCGCCTCGCCGAGAGGGATTTCGAGGGAGCGGTGGAGTCGTTGAAGAGCAAGAACGCCCTCCCCGCCGTTTGCGGGCGCGTCTGTCCCCAGGAGGACCAGTGCGAGAAGCTGTGCATCCTGGGGAAGAAGCACGAGCCGGTCTCCATCGGGCGGCTCGAGCGTTTCGTGGCCGATTGGGAAGCGTCGGCGGGCGACGTAAAAACGCCGGCGAAGGCGAAGCCGACCGGCAAGAAAGTGGCGGTGGTCGGCGCCGGTCCGGCGGGGATCACCGTCGCCGCGGACCTCGCCGCGCTCGGCCACGAGGTCGTGATGTACGAGGCGCTGCACGCCCCGGGCGGCGTGCTGATCTACGGCATCCCCGAGTTCCGCCTCCCCAAGAGGATCGTGCAGCGGGAGATGGAATACGTGAAACGGCTCGGCGTGGAGATCCATTACGACTACGTGGTCGGCAAGACCCGCACAATCGACAGCCTGCTCGAGGAATTCGACGCCATCTTCGTCGGCTCCGGAGCGGGCCTCCCCTGGTTCCTGGGCATCCCCGGCGAGAACCTGAACGGCGTCTACTCGGCGAACGAGTACCTCACGCGCGTCAACCTGATGAAGGGATACCTCTTCCCCGACTTCGACACGCCGATCAAGCGGCCCCGCAAGGTCGCCACCATCGGCGGCGGCAACGTGGCGATGGATTGCGCCCGAACCGCCCTTCGGCTCGGCGCCGACGAGTCGCACATCGTCTACCGACGGAGCATGGAAGAGCTCCCCGCCCGGTACGAAGAGGTGGAGAACGCCGAAGAGGAGGGGGTGATTTTCGACATTCTGCACCTGCCGACCAAGATCATCGGGAACGAGAGCGGCTGGGTGAAGGGAATGGAGTGCCTCAAGATGAAACTCGGCGAGCCGGACGACTCGGGCCGGCGCCGCCCTGTGCCGATCGAGGGATCCGAGTTCTTCCTGGAAGCGGACGCGGTCGTGGTCGCCATCGGAAACAGTCCGAACCCGTTGATCACTAAAACGACACCGCAGCTGGAGACGGGCCGCAAGGGGAACATCGAGGCCGACCAGGAGACGGGCCGGACGTCGATGGAGAAGATATGGGCCGGCGGCGACGTGGTGACCGGCGCGGCCACGGTGATCATGGCCATGGGCGCGGGCCGAAAGGCGGCCCGTTCCATGCACGAATACCTGACCGGGCCCTGAGCGGCCCGCGGACGGAGACGATGAAGCTCTCGGAGATCAAAGACCTGCTGGACTGTCGGATCGTGTGCGACTGCGCCGACGCGGACCCGGAGATCTCGCTCTGCATGAGTTCGGATATGATGAGCGACGTGCTCGCCTTCGCCAGTCCCGGCGCGCTTCTCGTCACGGGATTGACGAACGCCCAATCGGTTCGTACCGCCGATTTCGCCGACGCGGCGGGCATCATCTACCTGCGCGGCAAGAAACCGGAAACGCCCACCATCGAACTGGCGCGCCGGTTGTCGATCCCTCTTCTCTGCACCGAACTGGGCATGTTCGAAGCCTGCGGGCGCCTGCACGCCGCCGGTTGTCGGGGGGCTTGCTGACATGTGCGAGGAAGACGCTCTCTACAGCAAGCGCTTCCCGATTCAGGGGGGCGATTTCGACAAGGCCGGCGAGGTGTCGACCCAGATCAAATCGATCCTGAAAGCGGCGGGCCTGAACGGCGACGTCATCCGCCGCACCGCCATCGCCAGCTTCGAGGCGGAGATCAACGTGGTGATCCACGCCGAATCGGGCCACCTCGAGTTTCTGCTGACGCCGACCACGATCCGCCTGATCGTCGAGGACAAGGGCCCGGGGATCGCGGATCTGGATTTGGCGATGCAGGAAGGCTACAGCACCGCATCCGACGAGATGCGGGAAAAGGGATTCGGCGCGGGAATGGGGCTTCCCAACATCAAACGCTCCGTGGACGACATGAAAATCGAAACGAAAGTGGGCGTGGGCACCACCCTCCGATTGGCGATTCGACATGGGCAATAAACCGAAAAAACTGCTGGCTCTGGAGATCGTCACCGAGAAGTGCAAGGGGACCCTCGCCTGCATGCGCGTCTGTCCGACCCAGGCGATCCGCGTGCGGAAGGGAAAGGTCAGCATCCATCCGCAGGAGTGCATCTTCTGCGGCACCTGTATCCGGGCCTGCCCGGAAGGGGCGATCCGGCCGCGGACAGACGCATGGGAGAGCATCCACGCATTCCCCTTCAAGGTCGCCATCCCCTCCACCTCCCTCTTCGGACAGTTCCCCGCCAGCATTCCGCCGGCGGACATCTTCGACGGGCTTCTCGCCCTCGGCTTCGACGCCGTCTACGATCTCTCCATCGAGTCGGAACTGGTCCGGCGGGCGATCCAGGACTATCTGGACGAATACGAGGGCCCTCTTCCGCTCATCTCCTCCACCTGTCCGGTGGTGGTCCGGCTGATCCAGTATTTCTACCCGCACATGATCGGCCAAATCGTTCCGATCGAATCCCCCCGGGAACTGGCGGCGCGGGAGGTGAAGCGTTACTACGCCGAAGAGAAGGGGATCCCGCCGGAGGATATCGGCGCGATCTACATCACCCCCTGCTCGGCCAAGATGGCGGCGATCAAGCATCCGGCCGAAGGGGCCGACAGCCATCTGGACCTGGCCATCGGCATCCGGGAGATCTACAACCCGCTGCTGGCGGCGATCACCAAGCTACAGAGCCAGGAGGGGGAACGGCGGGAACTCGGCGACCGGCCGTCGGTGATCCGGAGCAAGCTGAGCCTCAACATGACCCTCACCGGCGGCGTTTCGCACAACATCCGCCAGAACCGCTACATCACCATCTCCCAGCTTCCGAACATCATCCGGGTGATCGAAGACATCGAGAAGGGGAAAATCCGGGACGTGGAGTTCTTGGAATGCTATTCCTGCACCGGGGGTTGCATCGGCGGGCCACTCAACGTGGACAACCTCTTCGTGGCGAGGAGCAAGATCGAGAAGCTGGTACGGGAGGTGGAAGCGGCGAACCACAGCGTGGAACAAGAGGTGGAACGTCGCTACGTGAAGGGAGATTACTTCATACGGCGCCCCATCGAGCCGCGACCCGACCGTAAGGCGACTCTGGACCTCAGGGAGCAGATCGCCCAGATCAAGATGAAGGAGCGGCTCGCCGAGATTCTCCCGGGGATCGACTGCGGTCTATGCGGATGCCCCACCTGCGAGGTTTTCGCCGAGGACGTCTCCACAGGAAAGGCGGAGGCGGGAGACTGTATCCTGGTCGATGCCGAACGGATCCGCGACCTGCGCGCTCTTTACGCCTTCGACGAAAAACGCGTCCCCCGAAAAGGAAAAGACGACGCCGAGAAAGAGTAGAGCGGGAGAGGCGCGCCTCGGTCTGTTCCCGATGATCGCGGCGGGTCACCTCCGCGACGGCCCGGCTATGGGCAGGAGGCGCCCGAGGCGAGGAAGGGCAGGAATTTCATCGTGTCGTTGAAGCTCACCACTCCGGCCGAATCCCTGCTGAGATTGCCGCACCAGCCCGAACCCACCGTGAGATAGCCGATGTAAAGAAACGTGTCCTGGTAGTTCACGGCTCCGTCGCCGTTAATGTCGGGGCTCACTATTTCCGCCGAGGCTCGATGTTGGATCGGGATTCCCGCTACCTCCACGTTCAACGTGATGGTGCCGCAGCCGCCGACTCGGCGGATCTCGATGATCGCCTCCCCCTCCGCGTCGGTGGAGTCCTCGGAGAGATACTGCGCCTGCTCCGTGCCGAACACGCAGAAGGTCATGTCCTCGCCGATCGCGCTGACCGCGGAGGCGGTCACCACCACGCCCCCCGGAGGAATCCCGGGAACGCCGGCGCCGCTCGTGTCCCTCACCGCGACCGCCACGGTGAGAACGGAATCACCGGATCCGTCCGGGGAGAGCATCAGGCCGGTGTTGACCGTGAAGGTGGTGAGGTCCGGATCGATGGGGGCGGATTCGACCCGTAGCCGGACCGGGACCACGATCGGGTCCCCGGCGCTGTTGGCGATCACCAAATAACCGGCGTTCTGCCCGGAACCGAAATCGCCGGCGTCGAACTCGAGTTCCACGATGATCGGTTCGCCCGGGAGGACCACGCCGCTCTCCGGCTCCGCCGAGACCCACTCGATGGGCTGGAAGATCGTGAATTCGCCGTCGCTCTCGTCCGATCCCTGCCCGTCTTCGGTGGCGACCCGGATCAAACACTGTTCGGACACCGGGCCCTCTACTTCCCATAGGTAGGAGCCGTCGTCCGGGTGGCCGGTCTCCAGGGTTTCCCAGACCGCGCCGCCGTCCCGGGAACATTCGATGCGGACCGAATACACACAGCCCGAAGTTCCCCACAAGATCGACCGCTCCTCGCCGATCCCCCACTCCTCGCCGCCGTTGGGCGCGAGAACCAGGACCTGCGGTCCCGCCGGGGGCACGAGGATGACGCCGTCCTCCTCGTGCGGCGGGGAACCCCACCCGTCCCCCTCCAGCTCCCACTCGATCATCAGATCGCCCATGCAGGCGTCGACGATGGTCACGTTCACGGTCGCCACCGCGGTTTTGTTGGGTTGGACCTCTCCCCAGAGGCCGGAGGCGCTCCAGTGGACTTCGGCGCCGTTGCCCGTCGTGCCGTCGGTGTAAAGAGTGCGCGTCGTCCCGGGCACGACGAAATCGGTGGAGGAGTTCACCGTGACGCCGATCGGGAAGTCGATGGTCGCGTATTTCAGGTTTTCCCAATCCGGGCTCGCGTTGGCGATGGTGAAGACGATATCGAACGTCTCGCCGCCCGTGTACTCGGTGATGTCGGCGACGCAGGTGGAGCCGGTGATGTTCTTGGCGCCCGGATCGTCGGTGATTCCTATGTTGTAGTGAAGGAGAGAGCCGACGGTCCCGTTGTTGGCGATCTGCATGTAGCGCGTCACCTTCTCCCCCGGCAGAAGGGAGACCTCAAAGGAGGCGGGGTACACGTCGCAGATCGGTTGGGGGGTGACGAAAACCGAACCGACGTAGGCGACGCGGTTGAAGGCGGTGGCGGTGACTTTCATGTACTGGTTCACCGGGAGGGTCTCTTCGATGGGGATGATCGCCACGCCTCCGGCGTCGGTGAGGGCGGAACCGAAATATACGCCGTCGTGGGAGAGGGCGCAGAGAACCCCGGGCGTTCCCGAGACGGTCACCCGGAAAGTGGCCGCCAAACCGACCATGGTGGAGGCGTGGGTGACCGCGAGAGGTTCCGGCGCGTCCGTGCGGATTCGGAGGGAGGGGTCGGCGAACAGGTTCCATCCCCGGAACATCTTCACGCCCGCCGTCTCATACTCCTGGATCATTCGGCAGGCGCCGGCGAAGCAGAGGCCGCCGACGCTGGTCAATTCCTCGTCGGCGAGCAGATCGATGAACTCGTCCTGGGCGCACATGGGCGGGTCCCAGTATTGGGTGATGGAGGAGGCGTAGATCCCCACCGCGCCGACCGGCTGGTTCCCCCAAGCGCTCTGCACCCAAGCCTCGGCGAGACAGTTGTTGTCCCGGAAGGCGCCGTTCAGGCAGGCGACGTTAAAAATGAAGGGAAGTTCGCCCCGGTCGTCCAGGGCGCCTACGTCCACGAGGCCGAAGTAGGTGGTCCCCCAGTGCGTGATGTCTCCGTGGCCGCAGTAATTCACCAATCCCCGCCCCGCCTCCAGGGCGGCGGTCACCTCCGCGACGGTCGCGCCCGGATCATAGATCTCGTCCACCTCGTCGTAGCCGTAGTCGAGGAGATCCTCGCGGATGTATCCCATGTGCTCGTAATCGTATTCGCCGTCGTCCCCCGGTCCGCGGTCCGAGGCGACTCCGGCGGCGCGGGCCAGGTGAGCCGCCCCCTCGGCCATGTCCCTCTCGTAGGCGATGGTCCGCACGACTTGGGTGGCCACGTCGAAGGAATCGGTCGCCGAGAAACGGCCGATGAAGAGATCGGGATAGTCGTCGTCACCGGCGACGCAGGCGTAGTCCGGATCGGCCGGACCGGAGGGGGTCCCCACCGAAAAGGAGGGGATCCTGTCGGCGTCGCCGACGAGAAGCACATAGGAAAGGTCGCCTTCGTCGTACACGCTCCGAATGGTGGCGTGGATCTCCTCCGGCGTCGAGCCGACCGCCGCGACGTCCAATAGGACGGTGCGAATCCCCTTCTGGTTCTTCCAGTCGACCAGGGGCGCCACGGCGTCCAGGAAATCGGCGTGAGCGATCACAAGCATATCGCCCATTTCGTCGGAGGGTTCGATCGACAGGCGGTCACCGCCGAGGAAATGTTTCTCGTAGATGCCCATCCACTCGCGGTCGGCGGTGCGCCTCGGATTCCGAAGCACATTGATCGATCCGGGACCCGCCGCCCGCAACTCGGCGACGATTCTCTTGTACGCGCGAAGGGTCCGCGTCGACGGGTCGTAGAGGAAAGGCTGGAAGGAAACATCCATCCCACGCAGGTCCCGCAGAACGTAGGGATCGCCCGCCGTCACGGGTTCGGCGGGAAACCAACCGGAACCTTCATAGAGGGGATCGAAGGAAAAGGGAACGGACCCCGGATCGATGGAACGCTCGATGTGCCCCTTGGAAGGGGCGATCGGAAGGTCGGTGAAGTCTTCGTACTCCGCCTCGAGGACAACCAGCTCCATCCGGGCGTCGTCGGGCACGCGGAGGCTCCGCCGGAGAATGGGCAACGCGGGGCGACCGGCGAGACGGAGCCGTCCCTCGCCTGGCAGATCGATTTGGTAGTATACCTCTTCCTGGATTCGTATCGGCGTTTTGGAGAATGCTCCGATTCCACATTCCAGCGAGACGCGATCCGTATCGGTTGATAAAACCTTTACGTACACGTCCGTCTCGGCGCCGCCCAGAAAGACGATCTCTCCTGCGGCGGGAGACACACCGGTCAGCAGAGCCGCCACCAGGAGAACGAGGTGAATCCAAGGACGCATCTTCATTCTCTCCGGGAAGCGAGCTATCGATAGATGTTCGAATCGCTCTCCCGGTGAAAAGACTACCATAAAGTATAACCCGCTGTCAACAAACAAGATATAAGCACGTCTTCGGGAGAGGGAATCGTTTAACCTGGCCTGTGCACGTCGTTTACAGTGGATTTTGTAATTCTCGCCCGTACCATCGGTTCCGGCGGCGGCGGAGGCCGGTTTTCCCCAGCCTGCATCTCATCGAACACCTAATGCAGGGAGGGTTTGGGACCCTGAAGAACGAAAAATGGGGCGGATCGATGGACGATCCGCCCCTCTGGTTTTTTACCGGTCGAAATTTTACCGGATGAGCGTCACCCGTTTCGATTCCGAGGAGCCGCCGCTCCGGAAGAGCGTGAAGTACAGCCCCGAGGAAACCGAACGGCCCGAG
>JAFGGD010000004.1 GCA_016930695.1 Candidatus Eisenbacteria bacterium | reverse complement strand
GCGAGAAGAGGGAGGATGCGGAAGCATCCGGACCGTGCCCCGAAGGGAGACCGGTGGGGGAAGAGAATGAATCGATACCGATTCCAAGCGCCCCGGACTCCGAGAAGGATTACCCGTCCGTCCTCTTTCCCACACCGTGCCCCGAAGGGAGAGCCGGGGGCGGAAGAGGGAATCCGATTTCGATTTCGATTTCGATCGCGCTTCGAGTACGGGGACGTGTGAGGGAGTGTTTGAGCAAAGCCCGCCCTCCCCCGGCCCGCCCCGATTGCAGAGACTCTCCTCATTCGCGTCCCCGCGGGGCGGGAGAGAATCCGTCGCGAGGCGGCGGAACGTGAGGCGAGAGGTGGATTCGGACGAGCCCCTTCCCGGAATCGTAGCCCGAGCTACGATGAGGAAAGGGGCGATGGAGAATTCGCCTCGCAGCCCGCGGACCGGCGCCGCAGCAGGATTCTCTCCCGCCCCGCGGGGACTAAAACTCGGCGCTCTTGGGCGCGCGGGGGAAGGGGATCACGTCGCGGATGTTGGCGAGGCCGGTGGCGTAGTTGATCGTCCTCTCGAAACCGAGGCCGAAACCGGCGTGGGGAACGGTGCCGTAGCGGCGGAGGTCGCGGTACCACCAGTAAGGCTCCAGGGGAAGGCCCATCTCCTCGATCCGCCGGTCGAGGACGTCCAGCCTCTCCTCGCGCTGGCTCCCGCCGATGATCTCGCCGATGCCGGGGGCGAGCACGTCCATGGCGGCGACGGTTTTCCCGTCGTCGTTCTGGCGCATATAAAACGCCTTGATCTCCTTCGGGTAGTTCATCACCACCACCGGGCGCCCCACGAACTCCTCCGTCAGATAACGCTCGTGCTCCGACTGCAGGTCCGCCCCCCATCCGACCGGAAACTCGAAGCTCTTCCCCGACTTTTCCAGCGCCTTCACCGCGTCGCCGTACTCCATCCTCTCGAAGTCCGACGCCACCAGCTTCTCCAGGCGCGCCACGCAGCCCGGCAGAACGCGCTGGTCGAAGAAGGCCATGTCGTCGGGGCGCTCGTCGAGCAACGCACGGAAAACGTGCTTCAACATCTCCTCGGCGAGTTCCGCCGCATCGGAAAGATCGGCGAACGCTATTTCCGGCTCGATCATCCAGAACTCGGCGAGATGCCGGCTCGTGTTGGAGTTTTCCGCGCGGAACGTGGGCGAGAAGGTGTACACCTTGGTGAGCGCCTGGCAGTAGCTCTCGACGTTCAGCTGTCCCGAGACGGTCAGATAGGCCGGCCGGCCGAAGAAGTCCTCGGCGAAATCGATCTCCCCTTCCGGCGTGCGCGGCGGGTTCAACAGATCGAGCGTGGAGACGCGAAAAAGCTCCCCCGCTCCCTCGGCGTCGCTGGTGGTGATGATCGGCGTGTGAACCCAGACGAAACCCCGCTCGTCGAAGAAGCGGTGGATCGCCATCGCCATGCTGTGCCGCACGCGCGCCACCGCGCCGAAGGTATTGGTGCGCGGCCGGAGATGCGCCACCGTCCGCAGATACTCGAAGCTGTGCCGCTTCGGCGTGATCGGGTAGGTGTCGGGGTCGTCCACCCAGCCGACCACCGTGATCCGCGAAGCCCGAAGCTCCACGGTCTGTCCCTTCCCGCTCGACTCGACCAGTTCCCCCTCCGCCTCGACGGCGCAGCCGCTGGTGAGCCGCAGGATTTCGCTTTCGTAGTTGGGCAGGTCGGCGGGCGCCACCACCTGGATCGGCGCGAAGCAGGAGCCGTCGCTCACGTGCAGAAAGCTGAAGCCCGCCTTCGAGTCGCGGCGCGTGCGCACCCAGCCGCGCACGATCCCGCGCTCCCCGGCCGCCACGCCCCCGGCGAGAAGACCCGCGATGGACCAGACCGTCATGATTCTCCCCGATCCGGCGCGGCCGCGCCGACCCCGGCGCGGCCGCCCGATGTGATACAGCGAAAGCAAAAAGAGCGAGGCGCGCCCCCGCGTCTACTCGTCGACTTCGATCACCTTGGTGCCGGCGAACTTATCCCCCCAGCGCCGCCCCTCCTCGTCGGAGAGGACGAGCACCACCTCGAGGATCATCACCACGAGGGAAAGGATCGGCGCGAGGATCCACCCCAGAACCGGGATGATCATGAGCACCAGGGGAATCGCGAAGATGAAGTTCCGCTTCACCGAGACGCTCACGTCCACTTCGCCGCCGTCCACGCGGACCGGGCGCAGCTTCATCAGTTTCTTGCCGAGAGAACGCTTGTCCATGAAGTCGAAGTTGAGGCCGTCACGGGTGAGCATGTACGCCGCTCCGATCAGGCCGCCGATGACCGGAACCAGGCCGATCAATCCCGACAAGATCCCGTCGATCAGGATCGCGACGAAACGCTTGCCCAGGTCCGCCTTGGCCGTGGCGCGGTGCGCCGGTCCTTCCGGCTTCGGCTCCGGCCGGGCCTCTTGGTTTTTGGTCTCTTCCATTCGCTCCCATCCTCCCTCGGTCGGGGGTTTCGGGGGGGAAACGCCACGGGACCGGACGGGCGACCGAGACCGGCCCGGGACCCCGCGTTCCTCCGGATACTCCTCATCCAGGTTAAAGGATCGGATCGTGGGAACGCAAGGACGGACCGCGCCTCAAAGGAGCGCCGCGAGGGCCGCTTCGTAATCCGGTTCCTTGGAGATGTCCGGGACGAGCTGGGCGTGGACCACCTTACCCTCCCGGTCCAGGACGAACACCGACCGCGCCAGAAGCCCCGTGAACGGCCCGCCGGTGATCCGGAGCCCGTAAGCCCGTCCGAAAGCGCCTTCGCGGAAATCGGAGAGGGTGATCACGTTCTCCAGTCCCTCGGCGGCGCAGAAACGGGCCGCCGCGAAGGGGAGATCCATGGAGATGCAGAGCACCACCGTGTCGCGGCGCTTGGCCGCCTCCTCGTTGAAGCGGCGGACCGACGCGGCGCAGGTCGACGTGTCGAGGCTGAGGAAGACGTTCAGCACCACCTGCTTCCCCTTCGCCTCGGCGAGGGACATCTCCGACAGATCCCCCTTCACGAGGGTGAAATCGGGGGCTTTCGTCCCCGGCGCCGGGAGCGCGCCGACCGTCTCGACAGGGTCTCCCCGGAAAGTCGTCTTCGCCATCTTTTTACTCCTTTCCCGAACGGGGCTTGGCGCCCTCGTACATTTCATAACGGACCACCCGCCCGTCGAGGCCGCCGCTCGTGAGAGGGCGCTTCCAGGAGGGCCGGAGGCCGATCGAGCGGATCCACTGCCGCTCTCCGAAATATAGGGTGGCGTCGGAACCGGCGCACCGCTGCTTGAGGAAATCGCCGACGTCGCGCCAAAAACGGTTCATGTCTTGGTCCGGCACGGAGCGAATCCCGTAGGGAGGGTTGCTGACGATGGCTCCCCCTTCGACGCGGGAGATTTCCTGGAAGCGGCGGCGCTCGATGCGCACCCGGTCGCCGCCGGGGAGGCGGGCGAGGTTGGCGCGGGCGGCGCGCACCGCCAGAGGATCGGCGTCGCTCCCCGCGACGAACCCGGCCGGCAACGGGCGGAAACGGCGGTCCTCCTCGCTCCGCACTCTCTCCCAGACGGCGCGGTCGAAGTCGGGGAGGCGCTCGAAGCCGAAGCGTGTCCGGAGCTTCCCCGCCGGGATTCGGCACCCCCGCATCCACGCCTCGGCGAGTATGGTGCCGCTGCCGCACATCGGGTCGAGGAGGGGGCGGTCGCCGTTCCATCCGGCCATCTCCAGAACCGCCGCGGCGGTGGTCTCCCGCATGGGCGCTTCTCCTCCTTCGAGACGATAACCGCGGCGGTGAAGCGATCCGCCGGACGCGTCGGCGTGGATCGTCGCGTGGTCCGCGTGGATGTGGACATGAACGAGAAGGCTCGGGTTCTCCCGGTCCACGTTCGGGCGGCGGCCGAAACGCCCCCGCATCGCGTCGGCGACGGCGTCCTTCACCCGGAGCGCGGCGAAGCCGGAATGGCGGATCCGGCTGTTGGCGACGCCGGCGCGCACCGCGAAGGTGTCGTCCGGCCCGAGCAGAGACGCCCAGTCCAAGGAGAGGGCGGTCTTGTAGAGGTAGTTCGGGCTGTGACAGTCGAAACCGATGAGCGGCGCGAGAACGCGCGTCGCCAGACGCGAAGCGTACACGATCCGGTAGAGCGCCGCCCGGTCCGCTCGAAAAGCGACGCCCCGGAAGACGGTCCGCGCCGTCTCCCCGCCGAGCCGTTCGATCTCGGCGGCGACCAGCTCCTCCGTCCCCTCGCCGGCCTGGGCGAAATAGGCGTCATCTTGCTGATAGGTGAACATCGTTTCTCCGGTGCCGGTGATAGAAAACGGGGACCGCCTCCCCGTGCGCACCGCCCATTGTAGTGGGGGGGCTCTCCACAAACAAGCGGATCCGGTTATAAGAACTGAGGTTACACGGTAACCCGAGGGCGTTTATCGACAGGAAAAGAGTGGATCCGGTTGTCCGTCTTCACACAAGCGAGATTCGAAGTCCCTTCGATATTCTGAATCCGCGGTACGAATCACAAGCATCCGCCCTCAACCGCCGGTAATCGCCTTCCAGAGGAAGGGAAGCGACTCATCCATCCGATAATTCACGTCGGAATGGTTGTCGTCGAACTCTTCGTAGCGGTGCGGGATCCCGGCGCGCTTCAGTTCCCGGACGAAGACGCGGTTTCCGTAGTGCAGGCGGTACTGATCCCGGGAGCCGCAATCGATGTAGAGCCCGGCGAGGCGGCGCAGGTTCTCCTGGCGCTCCGGCTTCCGGACCATCGTGATCGGATCGTGCTCCAGCCAGCGGGCCCAGCGCTCCTCGTCCATCTCGCAGGTCTCCGGGTCGACGGGGAGCCGCGCGCCGAAGGGCGCCTCCGGATCGGGATCGTAGGTGGCGGCCATGGCGAGCGCCATCAGCGCGGTCAGATCCCCGCCGTCGACCTTGCGCGCCTTCTTCATGTGGTTCACGAAGGCGATCGTGTCGTGGCCGAAGGCGGCGAGCCGGTCGAGCGCAGCCGGAAACTCCACGCGGTAAACCAGGTCGAAAGCCATGTCGCCGCTGTGGCAGGCGACGGCGTTCCACGCGTCGGCGTGCTTCATGGCGTGGACGACGGCGCCGTAGCCGCCGCTCGACTTGCCGAAGAGCGCGCGGTGCTCCCGCCCGCGCCGGATCCGGAACTCCCTCTCCAGCGCGGGGATCATCTCCTCGACGAGGAAGACCTCCCAGAGCCCCATCGCGACGGAGTCGATGTACTGATTCCCGCCGAGAGATGTGAAGCAGTCCGGGAAGGCGAACACCGCCGGGCCCATCTTCCCTTCCGCGACGAGACGGTCGGCGCGCTGCGGTAGGCTCTCTCCGAAGAGGGTCCATGCGAGGTGCTTCGGCCCGCTCCCGGTATAGCCGGCCAGGTCGACGAAGAGCGGATATTCCTCCTTCGAGTCACCGTACCCTTCGGGGAGGTAAACCCAGACGCTCCGTTCCGCCGGGTCGCCGAGAAGGTTCCCAAGGAGCGCTTTCGAGCCGACGGTGATCCGCGCGATCTCCCCGCGAGGCGCCTGAAAATTGTGAACCGGCATGACGCTCCTCCTCCCGTCGCGGGTTCTCTTCGTCAGTCCTCCGGCGACCAGGGTCGTTGAAACCAGAAGTGATCGACCGGGCCGCGGCCGCCGCCGATGTCCGGGCCGCCGCGGATCGCGCCGGTGACGTACGCCTTGGCGCGGCGGGCCGCGGCGGGAACATCGTCCCCCAGGGCGAGGCGCGCGGCGAGGGCCGACGCGAACGTGCATCCGGTGCCGTGGGTGCCGCGCGTGCGAATCCGGGGCGCGGAAAGAGCGACCGTCTCCGTCCCGTCGGAGAGGAAATCCGTCGACTCCTCCTCCTCCTCCAGGTCCCCCCCTTTGAGGACCGCCCATCCCCGCGCCAGCCGCGCGATCTCGGCGGCGGCGGCGCGCAGATCCTCCGCGCCGCGAAGGTCGCGCCCGATCAGCGCCGACGCCTCGAAACGGTTGGGCGTCACCACCGTCGCGAGCGGAACGAGACGGTCCCGGAGCGCCGGGAGCGCATCGCCGCGCATCAGCTCGGCCCGGGTGGTGGAGACCATCACCGGATCGACGACGAGCGGCCGCGGACCCGCACGCTCCAACTCTTCCGCCACGCAGTCGATGATCGCCTCCGTGGGGAGCATCCCCGTCTTCACCGCCGCCACGTCGAAATCGTCGAAGAGGGCGCGGATTTGAGCGCGCACGCTCTCCACGGGCGCCTCGTGGACGTGGGTCACCCCCCGCGTGTTCTGGGCGGTAAGGCTCGTGATCGCCGACAGCCCGTAGACGCCGAGGGCGGCGAACGTCTTCAGGTCCGCCTGAATCCCCGCGCCGGCGCCCGAATCGGAGCCGGCGATGGTCATCACCTGGCGCATGGCGCCTCCCTTCTCTCGCGCCCATGACTATAGGGGAACCGCCTCCGCCGGCCAACCCCGCCCTTGCGGAGGGGCGGGCCGTGCGGATACACTGAGCGGCGCGCGGCCTACGCCGGGCCGCCGCGAACCCGCGGGGGAAAATCGTGGCCGGAGAGATGCGCTGGGAAAGGCTGCTCTCGTCGGAGCGGCTCGGCACGCGGTCCGGGCCCGCGCCGGACGAGGCGCGCAACGAGTTCCAGCGCGACTTCGACCGGATCGTCTTCTCCCCCGCCTTCCGCCGCCTCCACGACAAGACCCAGGTCTTTCCGATGCCGGAGAACGACCACGTGCACTCGCGGCTCACCCACAGCCTGGAGGTGAGCTGCGTCGGCCGCGGGCTCGCGACGCGCGTCGGCCGCGAGTTGGTCCGGCGACGCGGCCTCGACGACGACGACGACGCCCGCGACATCGGAGACATCGTCGCCGCCGCCTGCCTCGCTCACGACATCGGCAATCCCCCCTTCGGCCACTCCGGCGAACACGCCTTCCGCTCCTGGTTCCGGGAGCGGCGGGACATGCTCGCGCCCCGGATGACGCCGGAGGAGTGGGCGGACCTGGAGGGCTTCGAGGGAAACGCCCAGGGCTTTCGCGTGATCACCCGCCTGCAGATGGCGCGGGGACGGGGCGGGATGCGCCTCACCCACGCCACGCTCGGCGCCTACATGAAATATCCGCGCGCATCGATCATCGCCGTCGACCCGGGGAAGCGGCGGAGCGGCAAGAAGCACGGTTTCCACAGGAGCGAGAGGGATCTCTTCGCCGAAACGGCGGAGGTGCTCGGCCTCCCGCCGGTGGAAGGCGCCGGTGATTGGTGGCGCCGCCACCCCCTCGTCTTCCTGACCGAGGCGGCGGACGATATCTGCTACCAGATCCTCGATCTGGAGGACGGATACCGGCTCGGCAAGGTCGCCTTCGACGAGGCGCGGGATCTCCTCGCGGCGATCGTGCCGGAGAAGAGCCGCCACGGCGTCGAGACGGCCGAGGAGCGCCGCGCCTTCATCGGCTACCTGCGCGCCCGCGCCGTGGACGCCCTGATCCGCGAGACGGCGGACCTCTTCCTCGAAAAAGAGGAGGAGATCCTCGCCGGCGCGTTCGACGGGGCGCTGGTCGACGCGATCCCCTCCAAGGAGAAGGTGGACGCCATCACCCGCCTCGTGCTCCACACCTGCTACCAGGCGCCGGAAGTGCTGGAGACGGAGATCGCCGGTTTCCGAGTGATCGCCGCCCTGCTCGATCGTTTCGTCGAGGCGACCCTCGAACCGTCCCGGCCCGGCGCGGGGAAGATCCGCATCCTGATGCCCGATCTGTTCCGGGAAGCGGAGGGGGACGACGACTACCGCCGCATCCTCCGCATCACCGATTTCGTCTCCGGTATGACCGACGGCTACGCCGTTTCCGTCTTCCGCCGGCTCCAGGGGATCGTTCTGCCGCGCTGACCGGCACGGCGGACGGCTTGCCGACCCGGTCCGACCCGACTATGATGGAAGAGAGGGGCGCCCGCCCCTCCGAAAGGGTCAGCCATGAAAAGCCGCGAACGCCTGTTCCGACGATCCCTTCTCCTTCTCGGTTCCGTTCTCCTGCTTCTCCGGTGGCACGCCGGCGCGGCCCCCCCTCCGGAAGAACCGTCGGCCGAGGGCGATACCGCCGCCGTCCGGGCGGAGGCGGCCGGCCCGGTCCTCTGGGCGACCTACCAGGGGGTGATCGGCACCATCTCCGCCAGCTATCTCGAAGACGCCGTGGCCGAGGCGAACCGAACGGACGCGGCCTGTCTCGTCATCGAGCTGGACACGCCGGGCGGGCTGGACACGTCGATGCGGGTGATCGTGAAGAAGATTCTCGCCAGCGAGGTTCCGGTGATCCTTTATGTGTCGCCCAGCGGCTCCCGGGCCACGTCGGCGGGCGTCTTCATCGCCCAGGCCTGCCACGTCATCGCCATGGCGCCCGGGACGAACACGGGCGCCGCGCATCCGGTCAACCTCGCCGGGGGCTCCGATTCGACGATGACGGAGAAGGCGACCAACGACGCGGTCGCCTACATCCGGAGCATCGCCGAGGAGAAAGGGCGGAACGCGGACTGGGCGGAGGATGCGGTCCGGAAGAGCGTTTCCGTCGCCGCCCACGAAGCGGTGGAGATCGGCGTGGCGGACCTGATCGCCGAGAGCCGCGGGGAGCTCTTGGAGAAGCTGGAAGGGCGCGTCGTGACGACCGCCGGCGGCGAGAAGACGCTGCGCACCGAAGGGGCGGAAACGCGCGAGTTCCCGATGAGCAAGCGCTACCGCCTCCTCAACATTCTGAACGATCCGAACGCCGCCTATCTGCTCCTCCTGCTCGGGTTCTACGGCCTCTTCTTCGAACTCTCCTCGCCGGGCTCGATCTACCCGGGCGTGATCGGCGCGATCAGCCTGGTGCTCGGGCTTTACGCGCTCCAGAGCTTCTCCATCAATTACGCGGGGCTGTTGCTTATGGTTCTCGGGGTCGTTTTCTTCATCGCCGAACTGTTGACGCCCACCTACGGCATACTCTCCGCGGGGGGAGTGGCGTCGCTCACCATCGGTTCCTTGCTTCTCTTCCGCAGCCCGGAACCGTTTTTCCGGGTCTCCCTCGCGGTGATCCTGCCGGCGGTGGCTTTCTCCGCCGCCTTCTTCCTCTTCGCCGTCGCCATGGCGTTGCGCACGGCGCGGCGCAGGCCGGCGGTGGGCCGGCGGGCGCTCGTCGGCGCCGTCGGCGAGGCGCGCACGACGATCGCCCCGACGGGAAAGGTCTACCTGGACGGCGCTCACTGGACCGCCGAATCGGACGAACCGATCGAGGCGGGGGAACGGGTGCTGGTCGAAGAAGTACACGGCATGACGCTCCGGGTCCGCAAAGCCGGCCCGGATCGCAAGGAGGGTTGAAATGATCGCGCCTCCCCTGTTTATTCTGTTCGTGCTGATCGTGATCGTTCTCGCAAGCGCTCTGCGCGTGCTACGCGAATACGAGCGGGGCGTGATCTTCCGGCTCGGCCGCCTGGTCGGCGCGAAGGGGCCCGGGCTCATCTTCCTCATCCCCGTCATCGACCGAATGGTGAAGGTCTCTCTCCGGGTGCTCGCCATGGATGTCCCTCCCCAGGACGTAATCACCCGCGACAACGTGACGGTTAAGGTGAACGCGGTGCTCTATTTCAAGGTGTTGGACGCGGAAAAGGCGGTGGTGGCGGTGGAGAAGTTCCTCTACGCCACGAGCCAGATGGCGCAGACCACACTCCGGAGCGTGCTGGGCGAGCACGACCTGGACGACCTGCTCGCCAACCGGGAGAAGATCAACCAGCAGCTGCAATCGATCATCGACGAACGGACCGATCCTTGGGGCGTGAAGGTAACGGCGGTGGAGGTGAAGGACGTGGACCTGCCCCAGGAGATGCAGCGCGCCATCGCCCGCCAGGCCGAGGCGGAGCGCGAGCGCCGCGCCAAGGTGATCCACGCCGACGGCGAGTTTCAGGCGGCGGGGAGGCTGACCGAGGCGGCACAAAAAATGGCCGTGGAACCGGTGGCGATCCAGCTCCGCTACCTGCAGACGCTGACGGAGGTGTCGGCGGAGAAGAACTCCACCATCATCTTCCCCCTCCCGCTGGAGATGATCGAAGGGCTCTTCCGGAAACTGGGGGGACACCGCAAGGGCGAGGTCGAGCCGCCCGCGGTTTCTTAGCGCGGATAAACCGGCGGCCGCGCGCCGCGATCGCGAAAAAAAAGAGAAGCCCGGGGCGCGCGCTCCGGGCTTCTTTCATGAATCGTCGCGTCGCGGGCGATCAGGCGGTTCGCGCCGATTGCCGCGCGTACGCCTCCTCCATGCCGCGCAGCGTCTCCTCGGCGAGGGAGACGACCTCCGGCGAGAGGTCGATCTCTTCCCCCTTCTTCACCGATCGGGCGTGTACGTCCGACACGATCCGGTCTCCCGGATAGGCGGCGCCTGCGAAATCATAGATCCGGCGCAACCAAGCCGCCGGCTCCACGACCAGATCCTCGTAACGGATCATCCGTATCCGCGGGTCCGCGTCGAAACGACGCTCCAGAAAGACCCGGTTCCGGGCGCACCAGAAGAGAACCGCCGCGTCGTAAGGCTTCATCTCCTCCGAGTAGAACCGGCGGATCAGGGCGCGTGTCTCCTTCGAAACGCCGTCGTTTCTCCAGTTCGCCGGATCGTTGCCCGCGATGGGGCGGAGGTCCCGAACGCCGTTGTCGATCCCGAATTTTTTCAGGTTCGACGCGGCCACGTCCCGGTAATGGCGGAAGGCCCAGAGCGCCCTCGCGCCGGGAACGCCGTCGAGAAGCTCCGGCGTGTTCTGGCTCTCCACGATCGGCTTCAAAACCACGAGCCGGACACGGTCCGACTCGATCCGCCGGCGCACGCGCTCGATGGGGTCGAGGCGGAGCCCCTCCTCTTTGTCCCCCGCGGAGAGGGGGCTGTACTCGCCGTACACCCGCGACCGGGGATCGCGCTCGAAGAGCTGGCTCAGCATGGTCGTTCCCGACCGCTGGCATCCCATCACGAAGAGAACGCTCTCCGGCGGGCGCCGGGTGAAGGGGGACCGCCTCCGGATTGCCTTCCGGAGGCGGAACCACTTCCAGGAGAGCCCGCTCCACTCCGCCGAGACGGCGTGATCGGGGCGGCTCGATTGCGTCATGCCATTTCCCCTTCGGGCCGGGCGCGCCGGGCCTACTCTCCGCCCACGGAGACGAGCGCGATCCGCGCCGCCCGCGCGTCCAGGACCCGCGCGAGGAAGCCGCGAAAAGCGACGTAATCCTCCGGGCGGACCGGTTCGCCGCTCCAGAGGAGACGGGCGTTCATCGTGAGCCGGCTCCCTTCGATCGTGCGGGAGAGGCCCGCTTCCGCGCCGTTCCACTTCGCGTCTAAAGGATCGACGTCGAGAACGCTCCTGTCCCCGGGGATCTCGAAAACCCAGAGCGCCCGCGCATCGACGGGCCCCGCGGGAAAGAGGACGGCGTCACAGGCGCCGTGAGAACGCTCCATCCCGGGCGGCGTGAGGCCGGAGAGATCCGCCGCGAAAAGGGGCGGCTCGATCACGATCCGACCCCGGTCGTCCGGCTCCGGCGGGGAGGCTTCGATCTTCGCGGAGAACCGGATACGGTCCTCGCCCGACTCGTGCACGCGCAGGTCCTCGACGGAGGCGCCCTCGCACCAATCGGCGACCCACGCCCCGGCGAGTTCCTCCGGTTTCTCCGGACCGAGGGCGGCCAGCATCGGGCCGCTCATCACGACCTCCGCGCTCCCCTCGCCCGAGACGAGGTTCCAGAAGACGCGCACGTCGATCCGGTCCCCGCGGACCGGCGCGGTTTCGCGGCGGACCCGGGAGCCGTCGGAGGCGAAATAGGGGATCCCGCCGTCCATCGGCGGCAGGGAGGACACGGCGCCGCCCATCGGGTCGACCCACCAGAGGACTCCCCCGTCGTCGGTCACGCGAAGGAGCGGGTCGCCGAGCGCGTTCAGCGCGGGCGCGGCGACGGAAAGGGCGGCCCAACGGGCGGGAAGGATCAGCTCCGTCTTCCAGCCGCGGGTATCACAGCAGGCGAGCAGCAGCGCCGCCCGCTCCGCGGGCGTGGCGTAGGCACGGTCGAGCACGGCGCCGACCGTCCGGGGAGAGGCGAGAAATTCCCAAGGCCGATAGTGGATCGTCTCGGTCCGCTCTTTCGCCATCGACGTCCAAGACTCCAGCGTCTCCCGAACGCCGAGGGAAGGCCGCTCCTCCTCGATCTCCATGAGCGCCGCCCGGAGCGCCTCGTCCGCCTTCGCCGCGCGCCGCACCGCTCCGTCGAAATTCTCCACCGCCTCCTGCCAGTCCTTCGCCGAAGAGAGAGCGATCCAGGGAATCTGGTCGCCGAGCCGGCGGCCGGAGTCGTGGGGCCTCGCCGGAAGATCCTTCATGGTCCAAATGGTTCGCCCGCCCCGCAGCTCCGCCTCGGGCAGCGTGAACAGGCGGTCCGGAGGGTTCACCGTCTCGGCGGTGAGCCCGCCGCCCACGGAAACCGTCCCTTCCAGAATCGGGAACTCGCTCTGGGGAAAGAGAAGCATGTGGAAGGGGAGCGCGGCCGGCTCGAGATCGCGGATCGTGTAGTCCAGGAGAATGACCGCCTCCCGCACGAGCCCCACCCGGGTCACCACCATCTCGCGGATGTCCAGGTGGTCGACGGCGAGGGCGAGTTCGTCGGGCGTCACCTCGTTGGTGCCGCTGTAGCCGTTTTCCTCCGGAGTGGGCGTGTCCACCACGCCGCCGCCGGGAAGGTAGGTGCGGCTCGCGTGAACGATCATCTCCTGCCGCCCGTCGTCCCAGGGAATACGCGGATCGCCCAGGTGTTCGACGGCCCATTCCGTGTACATCTTGGTCAACCGCTGGACGCGGACCTCCGCCCTGCCGTCCCGCCAATCGACCCAAACCCCCTCGAAAAGGATCAGCCCGTCTTCGCCCGGGCGGGCGGCCTCGGCGGGGGCCGCGCCGACGATGGACCGGATCGCCTCCTCGCCGAGCGGTCCGTCCACGCCGCGATGCGCCGTCTGGCCCGCCGCCGGAAGAACCGCGACGAACAGGGCCAGAAGCGCCGTCCACAACAATACCTTGCTCTTGGTCATCGCTTCGTCCTCCCTATCGCGTCGCGAACAGGTCCGCTTCGGTCTTCTCCCGAAGCTCGCGGATGGTTTCGATCACGTCCGGATAACCGTCGACGGTGACGAACCGGTTCTTCAATTCGTATTCGGCGTTCAAAACGAGGCGGCTCCCCTCGGCGTTCCAGTCGAGCCGCGCCGCGGCGAGCGTTCCGTCCTTGTCGAGCCCCTCCGGCGCCTCCGCTTCGTATCCGCCGGGAAGGCGAACGGTCTCGTCGATCGTGACTTTCTGCGGACCGTAGAGGAAAACGCCGGTCGTTCGCTCGTCGCTCTCGGGCACGTTGTGGAGCCGGGAGATCCGCTCGTTGCGGGTGATGAAGAGGAGCGCCGGCGAATGGAAGGCGAGGTCGTCGCCGAGCCGGTCGGCATAACCGGGCACCCGATAGGTGAGGCGCATGACGCTGTCGATGGTGAAGTCGCGGTGGTCGGTGATGTCCACGTCGATCAGCTCCACCCGCGGATCGATGGCGCCGAGCCACCCTTCGAGAAAGGCGCGGCGGCCGTGCTTCGGTTGATCCCCCACGGCGCTCCGGATCCGTCCGTCCGAGATCCCCTTCCCCTCGAAGCGGAGCGTCCCCTCCAGCGCGCCGTCGGGGAGGATTCGGGCGTCGCTCCGAATCGCGAAGAGGTTGTCCTCCGGCTTGAAGGCGGGGATCATCATCAGCTCCTCCCCCTTCTCGCTGCCGATCACGTAGTGCTGCTCCCCTTCCCAGCGGCTCCAGAGCGGGTTGTTCCAGGGCGCCCAGGTCGGATCGAGCATCAGATAGCTTCCATCCTCCTTTTGCAGCGCCACCACGCAGTGGTTGAACTGGTCCGCCGGGATCGCCTCCACGCGGGCGCCGGCCATGGTCATGGCGGCGAAGGTGGGATAACCGGCGGCGCGGAGCATGGTGACCAGCATGCCGGCGATGTCCTTGCACACGCCCGCGCGGTCCCGGAAACTCATGATGCCGGGGTGGATGGTGTACCCCTCCCCCTCGCCCATGTTGAGGCCGCTGTAACGGATGTTCTGGGCGACCCAATGCAGGAGGGCGGCGATCCTCTCGTCGTCGGACTTCATGCCGGCGGTGATCTCGTCCACCTTCTCCTTGATCTCCGGCGTCCAGGCGAAGATCTCCCGGTCCTCGTTGACCTTGTAGAACCAGCGGCTTTTCTCCGGCCAGTCGGAGACGGTCGCCATCACCACCTTGGGAACGTAGTCGGACAAATCGGGGGCGCGGCGCTCCTCCGGGGCGGCCGGCGCGTCGTGGATCCAGAAGTGGTAGATGAAGCTCTCCTCGCCGAAGGTGAGGCTGCTCATAACCGCCTCGTTGTAGATCGAGTACTGGAGCGGTTTGTCCCGGGGGACGTGGACCGTGTACTGTTTCTCCAGCATCGGGTCCGCGTCGCGGAAGAGAACCACGTCGTAGAAGTGGCCCCGCATCGGCGGGATGTACTTCTCGTCTTCGCCGCCGGCGTCGAGATAGGCGATCTGAAAACCCTTCTTATAAGTGATCGTCTCCACGCCGTCCCCCGGCTCGAGCGCGGGGAGCGGGAGGACCAGCATCCGACCGCCCCAGAAGATGAGATGGGCCGGCGCCTCGGAATCGAGGACCGTCGTCAGGTCCACGTCCTCGTGCCCCCCCTCCTTCCGGTGAATCCGCACGGCGCGGAACTCGGTCAGGTTGGTGGCCGGATCGTAGTCGAATCGGACGGCGCGTAGTCCGCGCGCGCCCTCCCAATCGAGCACCTTGAGGAAGCGGTGCTGGAAAACGTGGGAGAGGCCGCTCTCCTCCACCTCCACCTCGGTGCGGTCGAAGAGGAGCAGGCGAGCCGCGCCTTCGTAGGCGTCGTCGTCCGTCCCTTCGAGAAGCGCCGTCGCCGCCCCCGGTTCGAGGAGATCGGGCCCGGCGATCACGGCGGGCGCCGCCGGGGCGAGAACGAGGATCAACAGCAAGAGAGCGGGCAATCGCATCCGAACCTCCTTGGGTGATCGGGGGGATTCTCCCGGATGGAACAACAGGGTTGATTGGAATCGCTGCATGGAAAGCCTATTGTCCAGGAGAAGCCGGAAAAAATCAACGATGCACGAGTTTGCGCGGACTCCGGTGCCGGTGCCGGGAATCGGAACGAGGACACCGGAAGGAGAGCCGCTGAAACCCGGATGATCCTGCTGCGTACTGAATTATGTTGGCCGGTAACGAGATTCGACGCCGAAAGCAGAGGAGGTTTCACGGAATGAAGCGTACCCCCATCGCCCTCTCCCTCACGGCTCTGCTCCTCGCCGCCGCCGCGGCGCCCGTCACCGCGGCATCCCTCGACCTGGGGGCGGCCCGGACGGGGATTTCTTTTGGTAACTCTAAAAAATGGAACGGGTTGCGGTTCAACCTCGTGGACGAGAGAGTGCGGAGCGTGCGGGGGGTGAATGTCACGCTTTGGATCCCCGAGGAAAATAACCGTTTCCATATGGATGGGATCGCGGCCGGTCTGGCGGCCCCCTGCTTCGGACGGATGAGGGGGATCGCCGTCGGCGGAGGCGGTCTGGCGGGCGGCGACATCTACGGGATCGGCATCGGCGGGATCGGTTGCGCGACGGAGAAAGTGAATGGAGTGCTGATCGGCGGTCTGGGGTGCGCCACGCAGGACGCGACCGGGATCATCGCCGGGGGGATCGGTTGCGCGGCCGAGGACGTAAACGGGATCCTCTTCGGCACCGTCGGCGCCGCGGCTCAGGATCTGGACGGAATCGCCTTCGGCGGCGTGGGGATCGCGGCGGAGGACGTCCGGGGGATCCTGATCGGCGGAATCGGTGCGGCGGCTCAGTCGGTGCGCGGGTTCGCCTGCGGATCGATCGGCCTGGCCAAGGAGGATTTCACCGGGATCGGAATCGGCGGAGTGGGGATGGCGGGCGAGAGGATGGCCGGTCTCTTCGTCGGCGGGATCGGCGTCGGCGCCGAGAGCGTGCGGGGGATCGTGATCGGCGGCGTGGGCGTCGGCGCGCAGGACATCCATGGGCTGGCGCTCGGCGGGATCGGCCTCGGCGCGGAGAGAATACGGGGAATCGCGATCGGCGGCGCGGGGGTCGGCGCGAAGCGTTTCCGCGGGTTCGGCGCCGGACTGGCCGGCGTGGGAGGCGGGAGTCTGCGGGGCGCCTTCGTCGGCTCCTTCATCGCCGCGGAGAGGGTGCGGGGCGCCGCGATCGGCGGCCTCTACACGCACACCAAGAGTTCCTTCCGCGGTTTCGCCACAGGCGCGGTGACGCGAATGGAGGGAACCAGCCGGGGCCTCACCATCGGCGTCGTCAACATCGCCGCCGTTCTCGACGGCGTTCAGATCGGCGCGATCAATTACGCGGGGAACAACGAGGGGTGGCGGAAGGTGCTCCCTCTGGTGAACTGGCACTGAGAGAATGCGGGGGGAGGGAAACGACGAAAACGCCCGGACCGAGCGGTCCGGGCGGAGGTTTGTTTCGCGATCGGGGGGGCGGCTTTCAGGGCTTCGTGCGCCCCAGCTCCCTCTTGGCGTCTTCGAGGAAAATGGCGAGATCGGCCAGGGAATCGTCGGAAAGGACGATGCGGCCTTCCTGATCCAGATCCACTTTGGTGATTCCCGGATTGTCCCGTTCGAGACGTTCCATGACCGTCGCCTGCTTCCGCACGGTGTGTAGGAGATCGCGGCTCGTGGCGAGCAAATCCTTCTGCTCCAGGGCGGAGCGGATGACGGCGGCGAGTTCCCGGGAGTCGATCGGCTTGGTGCAGAGACGGAAAACCTCCCCTTTATTAATCGCTTGAAGGGCCACATCCAGGTTCGCGTTGCCGGTCAGGAGGATCCGGATGACGTCCGGGTAGCGCGTCCGCACCAGATCGAGGAGCATCGTCCCCTTCAGCCCGGGCATCTCTTGGTCGGTCACCAGCACGTCGATTTCGTGCTCGTCCAGGACTCCCAGGGCCGCGGCGCCGTCTTTCGCCAACAGAACCCGGAAGGGTTCCTCCCGCATGCTCCTGCGGAGTCCCTTCAGGAGATGGGGATCGTCGTCCACGAACAAAACGGTATGTGCCATATCAAACGCCTCCGGTCAAAGACGATGAGAGCTGTTTTCCGGACGCCTCGCCGCCGGCTTCGTCGGTCGTTTTGAGAATTGTGCGGATCGGCTCCCGGATCCCGATGCGGTTGTGGAAGCTGTATATCCGCTTGAGCACGCTCTCGGTCACCTCCTGCCCCTTCACGATGAGCAACGTACCGGTTTGCGCGCGGACGTCCTCGTCGATCACCATGCCGGGCGTCAGCTCCTGCACGCGGAGTTCGCGTACATCCTGTTCCTTCTCCGGGCGGCCGTGGATGTCGCAGAAGAGGCCGAGCAGCTCGGGATCGTAGGCGCCCTCCCGCCCCCGCAGGGTGTCCAACGCCGCCGGAACGGAGAGCCGTTTGCGGGCGAGAAGGTCGTCGAAATCGGTCACGATCTTCAGGATGCGCGCACCGGTCGGAATTTCCTTGCCCTTCACACGGCTATGAGGGATGTCGCTCCCGTCAAAACGGCTCGTCTGATAGGCCAGGATCTCGCGCACCGGTTCGAGGCGGGGGATGTTGGCGAGCATCTGATCGGTCACGGAGAAGAGCTGCCCGACCTGTTCCAGATCTTCGGCGTCGAGATCCTCATAGTGGTAAAGCTTCTTCACCAGCTCGGGGTGAAGCGTGAAGCATCCGAGCTGGGAGAGCATGGGAGCGATCTCGATCGCCCAGCTGTCCTCCAGGTCGAGCGCTCCGATGAAGTCGACGATGTACTTGCGGAAACGCACCGCTTTACCGAACGCCTCGGGGTGCACCAGGGAGAGGATGTCGGTGAGGAGCTTGATGCTCCCGCGGAGCGTGTGTTGGAGAAGTTCCCTCTCCGCCACGATGAGGCGATACTGACGGACTCCCTCGTCCAACGCGCGGGCCAATATCTCGTGCTCGCAGGGCTTGCTCAGGAAACGAAAGATCTGGGTCTGGTTGATCGCCGAGATGGTGCTCTTCAGATCCGCCTGTCCGGTGAGCAGGATGCGGACCGTGTCCGGGTGTGCCTGGCGGACTTTTTCCAAAAACTGGATGCCGTTCATGTTGGGCATCCGCATGTCCGACACCACCACGGCGAAGGGACCCTTCTCGCCGAGGATACGAAGCCCCTCCTCGCCGCCCGTCGCTGTATGCACCGAGAACCGGAGTTGGAGAAGCCGCGAGAGGGCTTTCAACACCTGTTCCTCGTCGTCGACGCACAGAATCGGCGGTTTACTCCAATTCACGGCGCACCCCCCCCTCCCGCGAATTCACTGCCTGCGTTCTTCTCCACGCCCGGCGTGCGGGCATTCCTTCGGTCGACATCACTCCTTCGCTCCCGTGTACTCTTCCGCGCGATCCTTTCGGCTGTTCACTCGTTCGTTAGCCCGATAGACGGCGGTGGTGACGTCGAGCCCTTCCGCCATGGGGGCCGGCGGATTGTGATGGTAGGTAACCGCCTCGACGATCGTGTAGGGTAAAAACCAGAGTCCTAAAATGTATCCGCCCACGTCGGCGTGGGTGACCTGCCAGATCTCCCTCTCCGTTTCGACGCAGGAGCTTTGGCCCGATTCCGCGCGGCGCAACACCTCCTGATACTGATCGGGGTGCTCCGTCAGCAGAACGAGCTTGCCCACGTCGTGCAGCATCCCCGCGAGAAACGCGTCGTCCCGCTCCCGCTGCGTTCCCATCATCTCCGCCGCCTCGCTCCCCACCTCCATCCCGTGGTTCTGGAATTCCTCGAGCGAGAACTCGGCGGGGATCTTGCCCTCGAAGGCCCGGAAGGCCTCGGCGGACAGGAAGAGGCTCTTCAACACGGTGATCCCGATGTAGGAGACGGCCTGATTGATTTTGGTGATCCTCTGCTTGGGCGCATAGAACGCCGTGTTCACCAAATGAAGAATATTGGCGACCATCCCCACGTCCCGCTCGATGATTTTCACGACCTCGTCCAGCGCCGCGTCGGGATCGCTCAGTAGGCGAACGAGTTCGTGATAGGTGGTGGACAGGTTGGGCAAGCCGCCGATCTTTCCGATCCTCTGTTTCAGCTCTTCGTTGTTCAGCCGGTCGTGCATGTCACAGGCGCGCTGCACCAGCCGGATGATCGTCTCGCTGTCGCACGGTTTGGCGATATAGTTGTGGGCGATGGGAACCAAACGCATCGCCGTCTCCAGCTCGGTGTGGCCCGAGAGGACGATGCGGACCGTCTCCGGATAAAGCGATCGCACCTTCTCGAGCAATTCGGCGCCGGTCATCCCCGGCATCCGCATGTCCGAAACGATCACGTCGTGGGGTCGTCCTTCCAGAATCTCAAGCGCCTCCCGGCCGCCACCGGCGAAGGTGAGATCCCAGACGCACCCGGAGGCCATCAGCATCCTCCGAAGGGCGGAGAGAATGTGCGGATCGTCGTCGACGAAGAGCACCGATTTCTCCATGTCCGTCTCCTGCCCCTATACGATGGGGGATTCCGTCGTTTTCTTCTCGCGGATGGGCAACCGCACGATGAATGTGGTTCCGACCCCCGGCTCGCTCTCGCATCGGATGACGCCGTCGTGCTTGTCCACGATGACGCTTCGCGCGATCGCCAGGCCCTGACCGGTTCCCTTCCCCACTTCCTTGGTCGTGAAAAACGGCTCGAAGATCCTCCCCAGGATCTCCGGAGGAACGCCGCCGCCCGTATCGCCGATCCGTATCTCCACCCAATCGCCGTCCCGTCTCGCTTTGACGCGGATCATTCCCTTTTCGTCGGTACTCCCCTCGATTTTCGAGGCGATGGCGTCCGCAGCGTTCACGATCAGGTTCAGGATCACCTGATTGAACTCGCCGGGATTGCAAGGCACTTCATCAAGCCCCTCGCCCACATCGATTTCCAGATCGGCTACGTACTTCCAACGGTTTCTCGCCACCGTCGCCGTCGTCCGGACGGCGTGCTCGATATCGGTAGGCACTTTCTGCTTTTGGCCGGGGTGGGAGAACTCCTTCATGGCCTGCACGATCTCGCTGATACGGCGGATGCCGTCCCGGGAGTGATTCAACGCCTCCGGGATCTCTTCCCGGTAAAACGCTATGTCGAAATTTTTCAGGGAGCGGCGGTTTTTCTCCAAATCTTCCGGCGACCAGTCCGGCCCCTCCAACCGCCGTACCAGATCGGCGTAGTCCTCCAGATGGTCCAGCATCGCCTTGACGACTTGGGAGAGAAAGATGATGTTGTCGCTCAGAAACTGGGTGGGCGTGTTGATCTCGTGAGCGATCCCCGCCGCGAGTTGGCCGATGCTCTCCAGACGCCGCGCCTGCTCCAGCTCGGACTCCATGCTTTTCCGGTCCGCGATGTCGATGAAAACCTCGAGCAGGTACTCCTTGCCGCCGATCCGGACCGGAGCGACGCTTTTCAGCACCGGGAAAGCATTCCCCTCCAGGGGGTAAAACCACATCTCTTTGTTGCTGAAATATTTTCCCTGATCATAAACGGGACAACAGCCCTTCTCGGCATGGCAACACCATTTCGAGCAAGATCTGCCGATTATCTCTTCGCGCCGGAGTTCTCCCGCCATCTCCATGCCGACCAGATTGATCCATTGAATCTTCCGTGTCTCGTCGATCAGGATCACGCCGAAGGGAAGCGTGTCCAGAATCATGTTCAGCTCGTCGCGTGCTCGCTCCACCGTGGCGACCCGGTTCATCCGTTCGGTCACATCGGCGCCGGAAACGACGAAACCCGTCCGGGCGCCTTCCCGATCACGTACGGCGGTGATGATCCAGTCCACCATGCGCTCACCGGCGCCGGGGAGCGCGGAAGTGCACTCAAATCGTTCATCCCCATCCGACGCGTATTCGCCCGATCCGCCCCGGCTATTCGCCCACTCCCGGAACTCCGGCGAGTCGATGACGTCGAACAGGGGCTTGGAGAGCACCTCCTGTTTCTCTTTTCCGAGAGCTTCCAACAGTCCCGAACCGACCAGCACGATATTGTTCGACCGATTGGTGACGATGAGAAACCCGCCGGTGTTGCGCACGAGACCGCGAAGCCGGCGGGACTCGACCTGTAGCGCGCTGAGCGCCCTCTCCGTTCCGCGGCTCAGGCTCTCCGCCTCGTCCATTGTCGTAAAAACGTCCAGGATCGACGCCGTTCCTTCCAGTTCCTCCAGTTCGAAATGGCGGAGGTCATCCCGGCCGCGAACGAGGGGACGGCCGAGAAAAAGGCGCCCTCGCTCCGATGGGACCCAGAACCCGGCGAGCGGTACGTCCCCGCCGTCGGCGATGAGCGCAGCCTCCACGGAACGATCCGGATCTCCGGCGAAAAACGCCGCCCAGCCTCCCGTCGCCGGACCGCGCAACAGATCGTCGATCCGGCGCCCGGCGGGGCGAGTGACCCGGCTGAGGACGGCGGCGGAAACGTCGAGAACGATCCCGTTTCCGTCCGCCTCAACCGCGAATGGAAACTCCAGCCGCTCGGGCCGGACCGTCACACGGAACGCGCCGGACTCGGTTGTCTCACGAGGCTCACTTCGAACCTGCATTCGTTTTCTCCGATGTCGCCGTTCGTTTCGATCTCACGAACGGTGATCGGTCGATCGAAAAGATCGCCTACGCCTTCCAGTAAACCTTGGAAGAGGGCGAAGAGGCGGCGTTCGGATCGATAGCGCACGACCATACGATCCTCCCCCCTTTCCAGAACTTCGATGGAGGGAGGCTTGGCGTTCGGGATGCAGCTCACCACTTTGCGATGGATTAGACCCACCCGAGCCAGGAAGGAAAAGACGTCGTTTCCGGCGAGGGCGATGTAGGTGGGGTAGACCCGCTTCAACGTGTGCGGAACCAGGAAACGGCCGATGTCCCGTAGCAGGTCTTCTTTGATCCGGCCGGAATCCGCGCTGAGATGATCCAAGAGCCGCGCGGTCCACTCGTCGGGGTAATCCCGGGAAGGGTTGAAGCTGACCTCCCGGATGCCCGTTTCCTCTCTGATCTTCCACCAGGCTTCGTCGCCCCGGGTATGGACGACATACTCCTGGATCGCTTGATTGATGATCCCCTTCAACGCCGGAACCCCCCACGGATTATCGTTGTGGCCGCGAATCCGCCCACAGTTCCCCTTCACCGTTGCGTTAGCGAGGTGCTTTCGATCGAGGAAGTCTCACACGAATTATCGGTAGGATGGAGCAGCGTCTTGATCTTTTCGGGCGAGAAGGCCCGCAACACCCTTTTTATAAACGAGGATCCGGCGGTTTGAGGAGAACGGGCGCGCCGGGGGCCGGGGGGGGCCGGGGTGGGAAAGCCGGGACGCGCGAGGCCGAAAGAAAGGCGCCCGGACCGTGGAAGCCCGGGCGCCGAATCGGGAACGTTCGCGTTGCCGCGGCTATTTGCCCACGTATTTCTTCACCGCGCGGTACTGACTCTCGCCGTCCATACCCGCCTCCTTGAGCACCATCGCCGCCTGGCCGGAGCCGAGGAAGTGCCCCTTCTGGAAGGGGTGGAGCGTCGCGGCGCGGCCCCGGTCGGAGCGGATCCAACGGTACATGGTGGAGAGGGTGAGGCCGGTGATCCCCATCGCCTTTCGGGCGGCTTCCTCGGGGAAGATCCGGTCCTGCTCCTCCTTGGGCAGAAGGTCGAACAGCTCCGCGCTGGAGACATGGTAAACGTCCAGGTCGACGCCGTCCTTCTCGAGAAGGGGAAGCGCTCCCTCGACGAAGGCGTAGGCGGCGCCGCTCCCCTGGAGGACCACCACGCCGTCTCCTTTCCCCTTGGCGGCGCGCAGACGGTAGACGCCCTTTACGGACTCCGACGCGCTCGCCAATCCGAGCGCCTTCCGATCGAGGATGTTCTCGTTCGGACGAGTGACGAATGGGGCGATCACCGCGGGGCGCTTCGCGAGCGCCGCGCTCACCAGGTACCACATCTCCTGCGGGTCCCAAGGAGTGAGGGTGATCATCGTGCCGCGGGGGAAGTTCTCCTGCAACAGCTGAAGCGCCTGCGGGTCCGCGTGCGTCGGGCCGTCCTCGCCGGTCTTGATGCCCGCGTGGGCGCAGATCAGGAAGAGGGTGTGGAAGGGTTTGCCGCTCGCCTCCCGCTTCGCCTGCATGCCGATCGCGTGGAGCCGCGCCGGGATGTGGCCGAGGGGAGCGATGAAGGCGCCGTAGGAGGAGCCGGCGCCGATGTGCCGGCCGTAGGCGCCCAGACCGGACATGATGCCGATCATCGCGTCCTCGCAGATGCCGCCGATGGAGAGCAGGCGCGCCTCCGGGTTTGTCGCGGCGTTGTAGAAGCCTTCGGGGAAACCGCCGGCGACGAGGTTCACGCTCGTGGAGCCGAGCAGGTCCGCCGCGGCGGAGAAGAAGGCGCCGCCGGTGGCGAGGTTGTAATGGTTCAGCACCTTGCCCAGCTCGCCGCGGAGCGTGGCGCTCGATCCTGGCTCGAGGGCGAGCGACGCCGGCCTCTCCATGACCGACGAGGCGGCGAGTTCGTACGCCTTCTCGTTGTCCGGCGCCCCCTTGCGCGGCTTCCGGGCGCGACGGTCGAGTCGCTCCCGTGACGCGACGAGGGCGGCGGCGAGGGCGTCCACCATTTCACCATGGCTCTCCATCGCCTTGCGGATCACCAGAAGAGCGTCCCAGAAACACTCTTCCATGACCGCCGCTCCGTCCGGGCCGTCGCAGCGGTGCTTCCCCGCCGCGCATTTGGGCAGTTCCATCTTCTCGCCGGAGAGGAAGGGCTCCACCGACTCGAAGAAACCGTCGGTGCAGAGCTTGTGGCCGGCGCCGTGGGATGCGCGGCCCTCGATGCCGTAGCGCCAACCTTTGGTTGTGGTGTAAACGATCGCCGTGGGTTGATCGTTCCCCATCTTCAACGCCTTCCGCTGCGCCGCGGCGATCTGCTGGAAGTCGGTGCCGTCCGGGACGGCGATCACGTTCCAGTCGTGGAGGAAGAACAGCTCGGTCGGGTCCCACTGCACGTAATCGCCCGGCTTGTCGCCGGTGCGGCAGACGTGGTTCGAGTCGATGGAGGCCTGGTTCCAGTCCACATGGACGATGGCGTTCCCGATCGAAGCGGTGCCGGAGGCGGCGAGCGTCTCGGCGACGCGGCCCGGCGTCAGGCCCCCTTCGCCCTCGATGACGTGCACCTTGGGCGCCGCGTCCTTGCCGTAGTAGTCGATGGCGCCGTAGGCGAGGCCGAGGGAGGAGGCGACGCCGACGCCGGAGGCGCCGGTGGAAAGGCGCACGAAAGGAGTGGCCGGCGTGGGATGGCCGTCCAGCGCCTTGGAGTGGAACTTCTTGAAGAGGGGGGTGTCGGTGACCGGGTTGCGGCGGAAGCCGAGCAGGTCCTCCAGACGGAGCTGGTTTCGCGCGTCCTTCGGAAGGAGCTGGGGCGCGCCGATGCGGGCGATCTCGTTCCGGAGCGCCCACATGGCATAGAGACCGAGCGCCTTGTGGCCGGCGGCGTAGCTGATCAGGTCCGCATCGGCCCTGTCCGGATCGCTCACGTCGTAATCCATGGTCCGGAAGAGGACGTGCTGCACGAACCGCCCCGAGGAGATCGATCCGCCCGGATGGCCGGACATGGGGACATAGTTGAAGAGAAGCGCGCAGAGCGAGCGATAAATCAGGTCAAAGGTTTCTTGGTGCTTTTGCTCCTCGCTTCCGAGAGGGGCCTTGCCCGTTTGGAGTTCCTTTGTGATGTCGATGTAGACGCCGCGTCTCGGTCCGAGTTCGAATCCCATGGTCGTCTCCTTGTTCCGCGTGCCGTGAAGGCGGGGAATCCCCGCCGCTTTTGTGTCGAGGAAAACAAGTATACATGAGTCTCCCGGGAACCCCAACGGCTTCGGGCGGGGTGCGAGGGGCGGGGTCGCCTCCGTGAAACGCGATCCGGGGAGGGGCGTCAATTCGTTGCACTGAAAAGGGTTGAGCGCCGGGCTCGGCGGAATGCTTCGTATGTGGTATGATTCGGAGGCCGGACTTTTCTTCCCCGCGCCGGCGCGAGGTGACGCCATGCGCCCGTTCCGCCCGTTCCCGTTCGCGCTCTTCCTCTTCGCCGCGCTCTTCGCCGCCGCGCCGGGCATTCCCCTCGCCGCTCCGCCCGATCCGTCTGAGCCGCGTTCCGCAGAAGAGGGGACCGGTTTCACCTGCCTCGGACTCCTCACCGAGGAGGAGGAGGCGAAGCGGACGGGCGCGCTCGACTACAGGGTCGTCGATCTGGAGCCCTACCCGATCCGGCTCGCCGAGACGGTGAGCGCCCGCGACTCGGTCTACATCGTGGAGCTCTTTCAGACGCTGGTCCCTTACATGGAAAAGGTCTACGGGCCGGTGCTCTACGATGGCGCGCTCGGATTCAGCATCGACAGCACCCTGACCAACATGGCCTACGCCGGATACGGCGCTCTCCGGATGCCGAGAATCAGTCCCACCATCGGCGCCGACGGGGATGGCGACGGGCTCGTCGACGAGGATCCCTACAACGGGATCGACGACGACGGCGACGGCCGGATCGACGAGGATCCGGACAATGTCCCCTCCTGGGACAACATGTTCATCCATGAACTGACCCATGTGTGGCAGAGCCAGCTCATCTGGAGTCCGATCACGCCGAACTGGCTCGTCGAGGCCTTCGCCCGGGCGGCGGAGTACCTGATCCCCTTCGAGGCGGAGCGGGACGGCTGCCCTCGCCGCCTCGGCATCGAATCGATCGCCGAGCCGGTGGCGAATCTGGACCTCCACGACGAGGCGGGGGCGCAGGTGCTCGGCGGGGGAATCCGGCTGATCGACCGCGTGGACCGGAATCTCGCCTACCGGCACGCCGGCGCGACGCTTCTACTCCCGATCTTCGCGGAACTGGCGGAGGGGAGAAGCGCACCACATCCGATGCGGCGTTTCGTGGAGGAGATGAATGCGGAACGTCTGTCGTACGAACCTCGTATTCTCAGATCCGCCGTGGACCGCGCCTGGAACTCGCCGGTGGACGGTGTTTTCCCGCCGAGCCGATGGCTCTCCGCCCGCTCCATCGCTTTCGAGGATTTTCGTTTGGGCTCTTTCCTCGCCCTCTTCCCCACCGCCGCCTCCGGCGGCGTGAATCCGGGATGGCTCTACGTTCTGCTTTTCGAGAGGGTGACGACCTATTCCTATGACTATCGAACCGACGGGCGCGTCCTCGTCTACACGGGTCCGGCGGGAAGCGCGGTGCAACCCCTGGAGGAAGGGCCGACCTTCATTCATCCCCCCGCGCTGCCGCCGGGGGCGTATCTCGTCGAGGCGGAGGCGACCGGCGCGGAAGGGGAATCACTGCGCGCCCGCACCTGGATACTGAAGACGGCGGACGGGAGGAACGCCTTCTCCGAGTGGGGGGGCTCGGCGGTCGTCTTCGCGGGACCGGACGGAATCCCCTACGACCCGGTGGGCCTCCGCACCAACGGGCGGATCGTGGAGCGCGTGCCGGGAGGCGCGATCGTCGATCTCCCGGGCGGCGGATCGCTTCATTTCGAAAGCGACGCCGGCCCCCTCGGAACGATAACCATACCGGAGGGGTTTCCGAGGTTCGCCGTGATCGGCGCGAACCGGGATCCGTCGGAAGGTGTCGTCTCCTGGTCCCCCTATCATCCTCGACCGGGGGAGGAGGTAACCGTCTTCCTCCACAAGGGCGACTCCCCGCTCGATTCGGGAGGGAGCGATCCGCTCTTGAGTGTTTCGTGGTCGACGAGCCCGCTGCAGGTATTTCTCTCGAGAATCGCGGACCCCGATCTCTGGACCTGCCGAATCCGAGTGCCACCGGGCACGGAATACATGCATCTCCATTTCTCGTCCAGATACGATGATGGACATAGATTCAGATATTTCGCCGTCCCCCCGATCCTCTTCGACACTGAAAGCGGCGCGGGGTTTCTAGAGGCGCGCGTCGAGGGCGGGCGGCTCGTTCTGCTGTTCGACGGATGGGCGAACCGTTCCCGTTACCACCTCGCCTCGGCGCCGTCCGACGACGGACCGTGGACCGAGCGTCCCGACCCTCCGCGTCCGTTGAACGGCGACGCGACCCTCCTCGCCTGGGATCTGGACGATGGCGCGGCGGGACTCCGCTACCGCGTGATCGAACGCGCTTACGGGATGGAGAAGACGCTCGTCACGCTCGCGCATTCGATCGGGACGGAAAGCGCGGCGGAGGCCTCCGCCCCCTTCCCCAATCCGAGCCGCGCGGCGGTACGGTGGACGATCGAGACGCCCCGCCCGATGGATGCGGACTTCTCCGTTTACAACGCGGCGGGACGGCGCGTCCACGGGCCGGAGACGCTCCGGATCGACGCGGGGAGCGCGGAGATACTCTGGGACGGGCGCACTTCCTCCGGGCGCCGCGCCGCGGAAGGCGTCTACCTCCTCCGCATCGCCGCGCCCGGTTTCGAGGCGACCCGCAAGGTGGTGCTGATAGGTAAATAGGGACGGATCCCGAGTTTCTTCCCCTCGCCCCGCATCCCCACAAAAAAAGGGACGGACGAGTCGCCCGTCCCCCGCCGGCGGAGGGTCCTTTGGGTGCCAACAGTCCGGATCAGGGCGCGGGCGCGCAGGAGATGTCCTCCCGGTTCTCGTCCCAACAAGCCTCTTCCCCGCCGTTGTAATCCTCCACCAACAGACTTCCCGTTCCGTCCGCCTCGTTCCACCGGATGAACCAGTCCGCCCCCGCCGCGTCTTCGTGGTAGTCGATCCGGCAGTCGGCGTCGTAACGGATGTAACTCAACTCGTCCCCCGGATTCTCCATGTGATCCGTGACGCGCAGCTCCTCGAAGTCCGCGTCGTTCTCCCACTCTAGGGTCACCATCTTCGGCTTCCCCGCCAGGTTCCAGTCGTAGAAACGGAAAACGCCGGAGTGTCCGCCCGGACTCGTCTCTCCTTCGAACCAGAGTTCGCGGTCGACCGGCGGGTCGAGATGGAGGGCGGTGACCCGCATCTCCCACGTCGCGTGGTCCCCCTCGTCCTTTCCGCGGAGGCGGATCTGCACATCCTCGTCGGCCATCACGTGCGTGTACACCCAGAGGTATGCCCCATCCGGTTGCCGGCTCGGAAAAGTGTGCACCGCGAGGGCGAGGGCGGCCACGGGCGGCGCGAGGGCGATCTCGGTGAACGCGTGAAGGGCGACCACGCGGATCGCCGCGTTCAAAAAGTTCTGATGCGAACCGTTCAGCGCCTTCGCGCCTCCGTCGAAGAACCCGGTTTCAAAATCGAGCGAGGCCGCGTCCGGAAGGACCGGTGGTGATTCGTTCTTCTCCGGCGCGGTGGGCGCGTTTTCGGCGCATCCCGCGATCAGCGCGAGCCCGATCAGCGCCGCCCCCGCCCTGCCGATCCATCGCTTCTTCATCTCCTTCTCCTTTCCCTGCGCGTCGTCCTCGGCCCCCCGGAGGAAGCCCGCCTTTCCCTGACGAAGAAGATGTATTGCACGAGCCGTGCCAGGGAAGCCGCAGGAAAGCCGATCCGGCAATCCATTCCAAAACAACGCGTTGCCCGTTGGGGTCCGCGCGAACCCCGGATCGAGCGCCGTCGCGCGCTTTCACGGTTGCTGTTTCTTTTCACGGGAAAAGGAACGGGGCGCCCGGCGGAAAGACCGGACGCCCCGAGACGCGAAGCATGGTCGGGATCAGAAGTAATAGGAGAGACCGATCATCAGGTTCCCTCCCTCCCCCTCTTCCTCGATGGGCGTTTCCACGCGGAAGGTGGTCCCGTCGGGGAGCTTGGTCTCCGCGGTCTTGTTCGCCCAGTTGATGAAGGAGAGGCGGAGGCAGGTGTCGAGGGCGAAATGATCGTTGAAGAAATAGACCAGTCCGCCGCCGATCACCGCGCCGGAACCGGTGGTTTCATAGGAGTACGCGTCGCCCTCCTCGGCGGACATGAAGAAACCTCCCAACCCACCCATGACGTAGGGACGGAGGGGCCGGCCGAGCCGGAAAAGGTAGGCCGCCTCGAAGACGCCGCTGCCGGAGTAGAAATCGATATTGTCCTTGTCGGTGTCGTGCTCGGCGACGGAGAGGCGCAGGCGGAGGAGGAAGGATTCCGTGAAGGCCCAGCCGAGCTGCAGATCCAGCCCGCCGCCGTCCTCGTCGATGTAAACGCTCCCCGGCGGCGAACCTTCCTTGCGGTCCTCCGCGCCTAAATTATCGGTGTGCAGCCCGAGACCGAGGAAGAAGCCCTCCACCTCCGCCTCCGCCCGGGCGACCCGTGGAACGAAGAAGAGAAGCAGGACGGCGAGCGCCGAGAGGTAGACGCCTCCCATTCTCCGTCCGGTGATTCGCTGTCTCATGACGTTACTCCTCGCGAATGGATCCGTCCCTCTCCGCTTCGATGCGGTAGGCCTGGATCTTCTTGTGCAAATTGGTTCTGTCGATTCTCAAGAGGCGGGCCGCCTCGGAGACGTTCCCCTTGGACTCGGAGAGCGCCTCGCGAATACAGACCGCCTCGAACCGGCGCCGCGCTTCGACCAGCCCGCCGAGCCGGAGGATCTCCCCCGGCGGGGCGGCGCTTATCCCGCGCTCCGCCGGCGCCTCGTCCCCGGGCGCCGAATCGGCGAGAATCCCCGCCGCTCTCAGATCGGCGAGACCGATCTCCGGCCCCCGGGACATGATCACCAGACGCTCCACCACGTTGTTCAGTTCGCGCACGTTGCCCGGCCAGGGAAGGCGGTCGAGAACGACCTGCGCTTCTTCCGAAATCGCGCGGGGCGGCTGGTTGTTCTCTATGCGATATCGCTCGAGGAAATGAGCGGTGAGCTTCGGAATGTCCTCGCGGCGCTCGCGTAGCGGCGGCACCTCGATCGGCACCACGTTCAAACGGAAAAAGAGGTCCTCTCGGAAGCGACCCTCCGCGACCTCCGTATCGAGATTTTTATTCGTGGCGGCGATCACCCGCACGTTCACCTTGATCACGCCTCCGCCGCCGACTTTCTCGATCTCCCCCTCCTGCAGCACCCGGAGCACCTTCGCCTGGGCGCGCAGGCTCATGTCGGCCACCTCGTCCAGGAAGAGGGTCCCGCCGTCGGCCTGCTGGAACTTCCCCTCGCGGGAGGAGACGGCGCCGGTGTAGGCGCCCTTCATCGCGCCGAAGAGCTCGCTCTCGATCAGCTCCTCCGGGATGGCGGCGCAGTTCACCTTGACGAAGGGCCGCCCGCGTCGCGGGCTCGACTCGTGGACGGCGCGCGCCGCGAGTTCCTTGCCGGTGCCGCTCTCGCCGCGGATCAGGATGCGCGCGGTGGTCGGCGCCGACCGCTCGATCTCGGCGCGGACGCGGCGCATTGCCGGCGAATCGCCGAGCATGACGTGGCGACCCGCCTCACGCGCCTTCAACTCCCGCACCTCGCGTCCGATGGTGCCGAAGCGGAGGGCGTTCCGCACCGCCACCAGCACCCGTTCCTTGGTGAGCGGCTTCTCCAGGAAATCGAAGGCTCCCTCGCGGGTCGCCTCGACGGCGGTGGCGACGGTGGCGTGCCCGGAGATCATAATCACCATCTGCTCCGGCTCGGCCCGTCGAATCTCGCGAAGCGTTTCGATACCGTCCATGCCGGGGAGCTTCACATCCAAAACGACAAGGTCGGCGCCCCCTTCTCCGAACAGGCGAATCGCCTCCTCCCCGCTCGCCGCCTCGACGGTCTCGAATCCCTCGGGTCGGAGAATCATGTCCAGGGTGCGGCGGATGTTCTTTTCGTCGTCGACGATCAGGATCTTACCGGTCATGGCCGTCCTCGGGTTCCGGCGCTCCATACGGCGCCTCGGGCAGTTGAATCGTAAAGGTCGTTCCGCGGCCCGGCTCGCTCCGGATGCCGATCGTCCCGCCGTGGGCGGTGATGATTCCCTCCACGATGGGGAGGCCGAGCCCCATGCCGCCGCTCTTGGTGGTGAAGTCCGGCTCGAAGACGCGCTCCCGGTCGGCGTCCGGGATGCCGCATCCGCCATCGATCACGGCGATGCGAATCCCGTCCGCGCTCTCGGCGCGAAGGCGGACCCTCTCGGGGCGGCCGGCGGCGCGACAGGCGGCGAGGCCGTTGTCGATCAGATTGATGAGCGCGCGGCGCAGCTCTTCCGGATCGAAGCGGGCGGCGACGGACCCCCGGGGCGCATCGAGCCCGACCCGTTCCGGACCGTAGAGGCGCGACAGCTCCTCCAGGAGAGCGATCAGATCGCCGCGGCGCGGCTTCGGTTCCGGAAGGCGGGCGAAGTCGTGGAACTCCCGGACCAGCCGGCGGAGCGCCTGCACCTCCTCGTCGACGATCTCCGTCGCTTCTTCGAGGAAGCGGCGGTACTCGTCGTCGCCGTCGCCGGGATAACGGTCCCGGATCTCCTGCACCGCGAGCTGGATCGGCGTGAGGGGATTCTTGATCTCATGGGCGAGGGTGCGGGCGAGGTCGCGCCACGCCGCTTTCCTCTCCAGCCGGGCGACGGTGACGCGCTGCTCCGCCAGGCGCTCCACCATCCGGTTGAACGCCTCCTGCAGGACCCGCGTCTCGCCGCCGCCGCGGATGGGGACGCGCGTCTCCAGGTCGCCGGCGGCGACGCGGCCGGTGCTCGCCACGAGGTCCTCGATCGGCCGGGCGAGGCGCCGAGCCAACACGGCGCCGATCGCCACGGCGATGAGCAGAAGGAATAGATAGCTGAGCAGGAAGGGAACCGCGTAGCTGCGAACCACGGCGCTCCGTGAGAGGCGGAGCCCCTCGATGAGCGACATCGCCTCCACGATTCTCTCCGCCCGCTCGATCATTTCCGGTTCGAGGGGGCGCGCGAAGAGCACCCGTTCGCCGTCGGGGAGGGCGGCGACGAGGGCGAGCCTCCCCCCGATCCTCTCCGGCGCGGTGGTTCTCTCTCCCGGAACGGGGCCGCGGCCCGCCGCCCAGGCAATCAGCTCCGCGTCCTCCGGAGACGGCCCGGCGGCGGCGTCCCTCCCCTCCGAGAGCGGAAGGATCAGCAGATTTTCCCCGCCGGGGAGGGCGTTGATCGTTTCGATATCAAGCTTGTTTCGCGCGATCCGCGGCAGCCAGATCCTCTCCGTCTCGCCCCGAAAATCCGCTTTCGCCGCGCGGAGTCGCGCCCGCGACTCGTCCAGGCCGGCGGCGAGAGCGCCGGAAACCACATCGCCGGTTCCGGGGCCGAGACTCCGGGCGAGGAGATGCCACACCAAGAAACTCGCGGGAATCGCCGGGAGCAGGCTGACCACGACGAAGAGGGTGATGAGGCGATTCCTAATCCTGCGCATCGCGAAGCTCCTCGGGACGGAACCAGTCGGAAGAGGCGGCGCCCTCCGGCGGTCCTTCGTCGCCGCCGCCGAAGAAATAGCGAATCAACCCGCCGAAGCCGAGGGAGACTTCCCGGCGGTCCGCGTCGCGATCCGTTCCCGCGTCGCCGCCGGAGATCCAGTCGCCGATCCTCTCCTTCTCGGCGGGAGCGATGGCGTGGGAGACGATGCCGGCCCGGATCCGGTAGCGACGGCTTCCCTCCATCGCCGCGAGGGGCGCTACTTCCAGGCCGCTCAGGTCGCGCAGAAAACGCCGGAGGGAATCGATGTCCTCGAGGCGGCGCTCCGCGGCGGCGCGCCCCTCGTCGCGTACGCGGAAGATCTCTTCCCAGAGGTCGTAGGCGATCCGGAAGCGGACGGAACGGCGGACCAGGACGCGCTCCTCCTCGTCGACCAGCTCGACGACCACGTCCAGCGCAGACGGGAGCCCGCCCCGCATCGACTCCGCGGCCCGCTCGTCCGGCAGACCGGCGGTGGCGACGTCGCAGAGAAGGGTATCGCCGGAGAGGACCGCCTCCACGGCGACCACCCGCGGCCCTTCTTCGGACGCGGCGGCGGCGAGGGCCGAAAGCGCCGCGACGAGAAGACCGGCGAGAACGACGGGACAGATATGGGAAAAGGGGGGCCGCCGCTTCATCAGAAGGTCCACCCGAAAGAACCATTGATGTGATAACTTTCTTTCGCCGGCGTATCGGTGAGAGGGACGCCCACGTCCAAGCCGATCCATCCCACCCAGGGGAGGCGGCAGCGAAGGCCGTACCCGGCACCGATCGCCACGTCCCCCCAGGTCGGTTCTCCGTCGACGATCCAACCGTCCCCGGCGTCGATGAAGAGCAGTCCGGCGAGACGCGGGTTCGCCCGGTCGCCGACCAGCGCCCCGCGCATCTCGAGAGAGGCGCTCCAGAAGCGGGTTTCCCCTTCGGTGACGCTGAGGGACTGCGTGGGGAAACCGCGGACCGTGAAGAGGCCGCCCACGTAGAAGCGGTCGAACCAGGGGGCGCGCGGCGTGGTGACGCCCGCGCGGAGCCGCGCGCCGAAGGAGAGCCCCCCCGCGGAGCGATAGGCGCGGACATCGGCGGTGGAATAGGGGAATCCCTTGTCGTGATCGAAGACGCCGCCGACGCGGAGCCGTCCCCAAACGCCGGCGGCCGGGGTCGCGGCGACGAGCCGCTCGCTCCGGTTGTCCCAGATCAGATCGAGGCGGGCCGTTCCCCTTACCCGCTCCCCCACGTCGGCGCGGATCTCCGGGGGAAGGTCCTCATAGGCGAGTTCATCCCCCGTCTCGATCCCCCGCGTCTCCCGATCGTTCCACGCCTCGGCGACGGACTCCACCTCCGCCGCCTCGAAGCCGGCGCCCGCCTCGAGGGTGAGCCTCGAGCGGATCTCGCGGCCGCCGTACAGCTCGAAACCGCCGCGGGCGACGGAGTGCTGGTACTCGACGCCGTTTAAAAAGTAGATCCGCCCGTAGCCGATGGCGGACCCGTACAGGCCATAGTAGGATTTGCGATCGCCGAAGCGAGGTTCTTCATATCGAAAGGTCGCTCCGCTCATGCGATTGCCGATGACGACCTGCGCGCGCACTCTTTCGCCGTTGCCGAGACGGTTGTCGGCGCGAAACTCTACGGGGATCAAGTACCAACCGGAGAGGTCCTGATAGCCTGCGCCGAAGCGCCACTCCACCGGCTTCTCTTTCGCGTCGACGATGAGGACGATACGTCCCCTCTCCGAGCCGCGCCGCGAGGAGACATCCACATCGGCGAAGATCTCGCTCTCGCGGAGGTTCTCGATGGCTCGGGGGAGCGAATCGGGCGGCACACTCTCACCCGGTTCCAATCCGAGAGCGGCCCAGATCGTCGACTCCTTGGTGCGGTCGTTCCCGGTGACTTCGATCGCCTCGACGATCAGCCCGTCGCCCGACTCCTCGGCGGCGGCGAATGCGCCCGTCGCCGCGGCGAGAACGGAGCCGCAGACGAGGTAAAGAAGAAGCAGCCCGCGCGTCCGTCTTCCCGCCATTTGCCTGTTTCGTATCAAAGAGAACACCCTCTCCACCTCCGGTTCCTAGCCCGGAGAGAGTCCATCGCAAGGGCCGTGCCCGCGCGTCTCCACGGGAACGAGCGGGCTTGCTTTTTGTAACCCATTTTAGATCAACGCGTTGAAAAAATATATCCGGGACGGTCCCCGCCCGACGCGGTCAGACTAGCAGGTGGTGTGAAAATTCACAACAGGTATCGATTCTCTCCTGTCGCGCCCCTTCCACAGAGGGGATGCGATGAAAGGGCCCTCGGAACCGGATTCATTTTTCTCGGGCGAAGCGGAGGAAAAGGTATGCGGTTCCGGGCGCGCGCCGATCCCCCCTACTCCCCTCCGAGCTCCGCCGCGATCGCGAAGATGGCGTGGGCGCCCGGCATCGGATACCCGGTGATCGTCTCGTAATCCTCGTCCAGCAGGTTCCGGCCGGCGACCTGCAACTCCACGCCGGCGCCGATCGAACGGGCGAGGGTGAGATTCAGTAAGGTGTAGCCGGGGAGTTCGTCCTTCCGGCCGTTCGCCCCGTAGAGACGGTCGACGCGCCTCGCCTCGCCGCTCACCCGGAAACCGTGGCGGCGCGACGAAACGGTGAGCCCGAGCATCTGCTCCGGCTTGCCGATCGTCTCGTCCTCCAGGTCCTGGAAGGCGGCGAAGAGGCGGCCGCGAAAGAGCGGGTGCGCCCAGCGCAACTCCCACTCGATCCCTTGATGGGTGAACTCTCCGCTGTTCACGTAGGCGGGCGGCGGCGCGGTGAAGAGGATCATGTTGTCGCCGGTCATCCGCCAGAGAGAGACCTCGGTCGCGACGCGGCGCGTCATCTCCCACGCCGCGCCGAACTCGACGTTCACCGTGCGCTCCGGCTCCAGATCCTCGTCCGACGGCGGGAGGAGATAGAGGTCGCGGATCGTCGGCGAGCGGAAGCCGCGCGAGGCGGACGCGCGCAGCGTCAGCACCGGCAGCGCTTCCACCGCCACGCCCCCCTCGGGCACGAAGATCCAGCCGTAGGTGGTGTGGTGGTGCGCCCGCGCCGTGCCGGCCAGCGTGATCCGGCTCGTCACCGGCGCCTGCAACGTGAGCGACGGCGCCGTTTCGACGATGTGATAGGCGCCCCAGTCGGTGACGCCCGTCTCGGTCCGCGTCTCCGCCTCGCCGCCGGCGCGCGAGAAATCGAACCCGGCGGTCGCCACGTATCCACGCCCGAGGGCGCGGCTCGCGAAGGCGGTCACGCCGATCACGCGATCGTAGGAATCCCAGCCGTCGCTGAACTCGTGCCTCCCCCAGTTCACATAGGGGAGCACCCGCGCCGTCGTCGCCCCTTCATGATAGGTCGCCGAGAGGGAGCCGTTGTAGCGGGTGATGTCGATCTCGAGGCCGGGCGCGCCCCCCTCCGGCCCCGGATCCTTCCCTTCGATGGGGACCATCGCCCCCTGCATGCGGAAATCCCACGGCCCGCGCCGCCAGCCGATCGACCCGGACGCCTGCGTCCTTTCGTAGTCGTCCGGCGCGTCGGAGCGGTGGCCGTCGGTTTGTGTGCGGCCGATCGTCATCCGCCAGTCGAGGCCGTTGTGCAGCATGCCGGCCGCGGTGGCGCTGGCGTCCACAGTCCCCCAGGGACCGAACTCGGCGCGGAAGGGGAAACGAAGCCCGGGCGCGCCCTGCCGCCGCGTGAGGATGTGGATCACCCCCCCCATCGCGTTCTGTCCGTACACCGCCGACGCCGGCCCGCGCAACACCTCTACGCGCTCCACCTCGCCGAGCGCGTAGGCGTCCGGCACCGGGTGCCCGAAGAGGCCGACGTAGTCCGGCCGCCCGTCGACGAGGACGAGCACCTGGCTGTTGGGGGCCTCGCCGCCGATCCCGCGCATGGCGATCTGCCCCGCCGCGCCCGGCCCGAGGCCGAAGCCGGCGACGTTCCTTTGCGTGACGTAGAGCCCGGGAGACGAGGACGCGATCGCGTCCAGAACCGACGTCGCTCCGGTGGCGCGGAGTTCCTCCCCCTCGATCACCGACACCGAGCCGGGTACCTTGCGCCTCGCCGTCTCGACGCGCGTGGCGGTCACCACGATCGGGTCGGCGACGAAGGTGGTGTCCCACTCGGCGGCCCCTTCGGCGGGGTTCGGCGCCGCGCCCGCACCTCCGTCCGATGCGGCGGCGTTCGGGACGATCACGGCCGCGGCGAGACAAAGCGCCGCGACGAACGGAATCCGGGCGCGGCTCGTGCGCGCCAAAGTCGCTCCATGCATTTCAGGTCCTCTATATCCGGGGAAGTTCTCGTTTGTCCGAGAGATTCACGCCTGCGCCGGATGAAAACAATACCACGACGGAATAAATAGGGATAGTCACCCATTCGGATCGAGTGAAAACAAGACACCGGATACCGACAACGGTTCCGCGGCACCCGGCGTCTCATTCCGGCATTTCCTTAATAGTTGACATCCTCCACGGCGCGGTCGCAGGATCGGAATCGTCCTGCGGTTTCCCATGCGCTGCGAGGTGCGAGATGAACGCCCGGAAGATCCTCGGTCTCGTCCTGCTCGCGGTCCTCCTCTCCGTTTGCATCCTCTACGGAGACGGTCCGGACCGCGAGGCAAACGATTCGAGAACGGAACAGACGGTCCGATAAAATCAAATAGGGACGGTCACCTGTTATTGCAGTGGTGAGCGCCCCTGTTTGCCTAATGCCCGAACCCGCGCGAGACTCTTCTTTTTTTCTTCTCCGCCTGCTACAATCCGCGAAACATCGACACCGGAAAGAGCCATGTCCGAAGCGAACCACCTACTCACCGTCTGGAATCCCTACTACTGCGCGGACGCGCTCGACCAGCACATCACCATTCTCCTCGACTGGGGGGAACGCGCCCTGCAAAACGGGGCGAAGGAAGAGGACGTCTACGTCTGGTGGGCGAAAGTACGGTCGCCCCGGCGCCCCTCCCCTCTCGATCACATGGAACAGATCCTCGCGTTGAATGAGCAGATCGCCGCCGGTGTGGAGACCCATCTCTACGTCACCGATTATCAGTCTCTCTACGTCGGATGGCTGGCCGGAATCGTCTGCGACAATTTGCGCGGGATGGAATCGGAGAAAGACCATCTGCCGTCCTATTATCGCGAAGCCTCCTGGCCGGTCGACTGCTGGATGAAGCTGCGCGACATCCGCTGCATCGTCGCGCACGACACCACCGAGGCGTGCCGCGAGATGGGAGGGCTTCTCAACACCCGATACGACGACAAGCCGGTCTCCATCTACGGCGGTATGGTGGACGTGCCGCTCATCGTCCGGCAAAAGCGTCCGCGCACCTGGTTCGCCGGGAGGGAGGAAGTAACGGGCGGGCGCATCTGGGCGAGAGCGGACGCCGAACACCGGGGCGAGTCGAGCCGGCTCGCCAAGGAATTGCGGGAAAACCTCTTCGGGAAGGAAATCTGGCACGGGATGGAGCCGGAGACGCGCCGCTTCCTGTCGGCGGGCGAGGCGGTCTACCGCGCCCGCCGGGAGGATCCGCGCTTCGATTTCTCGCCGGTGGTGGTGGAATACGCCAAGGCGGTGGAAACGGAACTCCACGCCCTTCTGTTCCCGCCGATCGCGCGGAAACTGGCGGACGCGCCGGCGGCGAAGAGGATCATCACGTCGGACAAGCGCCCCGAGATCGACCTCGCCGCCCACGACCGTCACGAAACGATCGGATCGATCCAGCATCTTCTGAAGAACAGCACGATCTTCAAGGACGCGGTCCGCGCGGCCCTCCCCCGCCACGCCGTCTGGCTCCTCGAACGCCTCCCGAGCGAGGTGAACGACCTCCGCCGTTATCGCAATCCCGCCGCCCACGACCAAATGCTCGCCCGCGCCGACGTCGATCCCATCCGCGCCGACGTCCTCGGCATCGGCTGCGAGGGGTTGATCGTACGGATCGTGAAGGCGAAGGGAGTTGGGTAGGAGAGGAAAATATGACGACAGCCGGCCCCCGAACCAAGCAAAAAGTAGTCGTCTCTTTGAGAGAGCATGAAAAGAAGCTCAGAAGAAGAGTGGATTCTGAATGGACTCGATGGGCTCGCAAACCGACAAGAATGACCCATGAAAAAGCGAACGGTTTCTTGCTTGGAGCAATACTAGATAGAGCCGTAAACGCGGATCGAGCCTGGGATAACGGCGAATGGGTGGCGGAGGTGCTGACGAGGGATCCGAACGACCCGAAGTCGCTTTGGACCAACCTGCGGTCGATGCCGGCCGTTCGTCTCAGGAACTTCCTTCGGTATGGCCGTGGGGGCCGGGCCGTTCACCGTTATTACAAGGGTTTTTCGAGGTGGCTCAAGGAAACCGCTGAAGTGATGATCGATGAATATAACGGCGATCCCCGCAAGATCTGGAACGCTCAGAGAGACGTGAATGTCGTCCGTGAGCGCCTTCTCGAAATCCCGGGTATCGGCACCGGAATCGCGGAAATGACCCTACTGATTCTCGCCCGCAATAAAGGACTTCTCGGCGGCAGAAAGGCGAAACCCCATATCAACGTCAAACCGGACGTCCACGTTCGCCGCGTTTTCATCCGCTCCGGTCTCGTGAAAAGAGGAGCATCCGACCGGGAGGTCATGGACACCGCCCGTGAACTCGCCCCCGATTTTCCCGGATCCCTCGACGCTCCCTGTTGGGACATCGGACGGAAATACTGCCGGCCGCGCCGGCCGGACTGCGCGGAATGCCCGCTGACAGCGGTTTGCCCGGGAACCGGTCTTTCGACGAGACGCGAGTAGCCGCCTCGAGGAGAAACCATGGATCCACGAATCGATGAAGCGAAAAGGAGGCTCGTCCGAGCCGTTCGTGCCCTTCCCCGGGACCGGCAACCCTCCCCCGGAGGCCCGGAGAAGGACTGGAAGGAGAAACTGTCCCCGGACTGGCTCTGGGACCATCTCCTGCTCAGTTTCGCCACCTGGGGCTCCTCATACGGGGCGGAAGGCCTGATCAACAATGCCGAGAACCGTTCGCAGGTGGAATACGAGAAACTACTGGCAATGCCTTTCGAGAAACGCCGCAATCATATCGAACCGGTTCTCCGCCGGGCGAAGGTGCGTTATCCGGAAAAGAAGGCGCTCTATCTTGCTCGCAACGTGGATTGGATCGCCGAGAGAGGAGGCCCCGCCCGGATAGGTGAAGAGATCCTTGGAATGGAGGGGCTGAAACCGAAAACAAGATACCTCGAACAACTCTCCGGAATCGGCCAGAAGTACTCAAGGAACATCCTCCGCGACATCAACGATCCCGATGCAACCCACTCGATCGCGCTCGACTCGCGATTCAAGAACGTCACCCGCACCCTGGGATTGTCCTTCTCGACCTATGAAGAAGAGGAACGGTTCTATCTCGACGTGGCGGATGAGTTGGGGGTCCTGGGATCGATGCTCGATTACTCGATCTACGAGAATTACAAGGAGATCATCGACAAGCTCTGAACACGCGCCACCGGAAACCGGCGGCCTCTAACTCCCCACAACGGTCACGAACTCGGCCACGACCCGCACCTCGTTCTCTTCCTCCGGCTCGAGGATGATCGGCTCGAAGTCCGGGTTCTTCGGCCTCAGAATCACCCGTGTGTGCTCCCATTCCCCCTCTTCGGCGCCCCGCTTTTCGCTTTCATAGATCTTCACGGTGTACTGGCCGCCGGTATGGGGATCGGACACGCCGGAATGCCAGACGAGAACGACCTTCCCCACCCTCGTCCCGGCGGACGGCGACTTGAATAGACAATACGCGCCGTCCGGGATCATCGGTTCCATCGACTTCCCGTACACCCGCGCAACGAACATGCCCTCCGAGAATCTGGGCGCCCCGTCCCAGACAATCCACTCTCCCGCCCACTCGTCGAAGCGATCGAAGGAAAGCTGCTCCTCCCCGAAACGGCCGGCCGCCGCCTGCAAGGTCGTGAGCGGAACGCAATCCCTCCAAGCGGTTTCGCGATTCGGCTCGACGAATCGGAAGGGCCGGTTCTCCCCCGCCTCCGGACAATGCTTCCGCAGGATAGCCCACAGTTTGTTCGGATCCTCGCAGACCTCGAAATCCCATTGCCCGTATTTCCCCAGGTTATTAACCGCGGCGGTCCATTTCCGCGCGGCGGCGTTCTTCGCCTTGACTTGGTCTTCCGCGTGGATGAGCCCTCCTCCCCCCTTGATCTCCAGCATCACCATCACGCCGTTCTTCAATCGCACGAGGAAGTCCGGCTCGTAGTTGTGCGCGTTTTCGCCGTACTCGTACGGAACGATCAATCCGATCTGTCGGTCGTTGGGAGTGAAACACTCGACGCAGTCGAGTTCCTCCATGACCTCGATCGCCCGGCGCTCTAAATCGCTGAAGATCACCGCCGCGTTCAGGTGGCTTTTCACGAGCCGCCGGACCGGCCGCGTCGTCTTCGAGTTGACATTCGCCGTCGTCGTGTACTGCTCGAAGGAGTTCAACACCGGGAGGAGCTTCCGGTCCTCGCTCGCGACGGCCGGCAGGATGTTGTCCCGCACTCTCTCTCGTAGCATCCGGCTGTACCGTTCGAGGCCCAGTTCCCTCTCGTCCGTGCCGGGGCGGAAGGTCACCTTCTTGCGGATGTACTCCTCCACGATCGCGACGATTTCCGGGAAGAGCTGGTGCCGCGCGAGCAGCTTGATCTTTCCCCGCTCCGACTCGTCCGCCTCGGCGCCCCTGAGGAGATCGTCCAGGATGAGTTGGGCGAGACGGAAGATCAGCTGCTGGGGACGCACGGAATCGTAGTACTCGTCCCTCGTCTGCCGGACGAAATCCCCCGCGTCCGCCCTCTCACCTTCGTCGTCCCGGATCCCCCGCGTCGGCGCGAGCCACACCTCGCCCGGCTCCTGATCCACGATCAAGGGCTCCATCGCGTCCACGTCGCACCGGATCCCCGAGTCCCGCAGGGCGTACACGTAGCTCTCCACGTTCGGCATACGGATCTCGAACGCCGCCCGATCGGGCAGCGCGTAGATGTCGTGATAGGTCCTCGGGACGGGTGGATTGCTCGGCGTCACCGACTTGAACGGAATCAGCGAGAAGGGAATGCCGTAGACGTCGACATACTCCGGCGGCAGCAGCCCGGTCTCCGGGTCGGGCGTATAACTCATCCTCCGGAGCCCGCGCCCGACGACCTGTTCGCAGAGGAGCTGGCTCCCGAAGGCCCGCACGCCGAGCACGTGGGTCACGTTGTTTGCGTCCCACCCCTCGGTGAGCATCGAAACCGACACGATGCACCGTACCTGCTCCCCTGCCCCCCCTCGCTTCCCGACCGTGTCGATGATCTCCCTGAGACGGAGGGCTGCCTCGTCCTTGCTCTCCCCCTCCTCCGTCTCGATCTTCTTGAGCAGATCCGAGTCGATCCGTATGGTGTGCTGTTCCTTTTCGGTGTTCCCCAGCTCGGGCAGGATGGCGCTCGCCTGGTATTTCTTGACCTGGATCGTCTTCCCCTGCTCGTTCGCCGTTTCCTCCTCCTGCTCCCCGCTGATCTTCCGGAAGAAAACCTCCGCCAGATCGGTGTTGTCGCAGACCACGATCATCGCGGGGGGAACGAAGGGTTGCCCGTCCGCGTCCTCCCGGGCCTTTTCGAAGTGTTTCTTCCACTGCGCGGCGAGCGTCGCCAGCGCCCCCTCGGCGTACTTGTAGATCGCCTCCGGCTTGGGCTGTCCCCGCCGGATGTAGTCTCCCGCCTTCAGATCCTTTTGGGTGATGTTATGCCAGAGGCGGAAGTACCTGGGGTCGGGCCGCCCCGCGTCGTCCTTCGTCCCCGCGTCGTCACGGACCGGCAGCCTCGGCACCTTGACGATGCCGCACTCGATCGCGTCCACCAAGCCGAAATCGCTCACCAGCCACGGGAAGGGGCTCCCCTCCGGATAGCCGCTCGTGGAGAGGTAAAATGGGGTCGCCGAGAGATCGACGCACCCCAGAATCGCCGGGGCCGGGCCTCCGCCGTTCCGGCCGGCCAGCCCGCTGTTGTTGATCCGGTCGAGTCCGGCGAGCCAGACGCGCGCCGTGTCCGCCTCCTCCGACAACTCCTTCTTCTTCTCCCGGTCCAGCCCCTCGACCGCCTCCTTCTCCTCCTTCTTGCTGAGCGGCCGCCCCCGCCAGCAGTGGTGCCCTTCATCGTTCAGCACCAGGATCGGCAGACGGCTCACGAGATCGCCGAGCCGGTCCTTGGTGAACGCCTCGGGGGTCTCCTCCCCCTTGTTCACCACCGCGTAGCTCTTCCCCCCTTCCACGTGCTCGCTCTTCGGCGCGAAGACGTGCCAGTTGGTGATGAGCACCTTCCCCGCGTTCAGGTATTCGCGGTACTTGGGCGGCACCAGATCGAAGGCGTCGTAGTAGTTGTCCGGATCCTCCGGGCGGAGTACCTGCAGCCTCTTCCTCACCGTGAGGTTCGGCGCGCAGACCAGCACCCCGCTCGGGTAGTGCGCCGACGCCGGATTCCTCCCCCGGTTGCAGAACGCCCAGGCGATCAGCATCCCCATGATGATCGTCTTGCCGCTCCCGGTCGCCATCTTGCAGCCGAGCCGCAGGAGCGGGAGCAGATCCGCGTCGGAGGGGGGATCGATGAGACGCGGCGGGTGATCGCCGACCAGCGAGGGGAGATCCGGTGGTTCGCCGCGACGGAGCTGATCCACGACCCCGGCGCCCACCTCGAAGTTCTTGAAACCGGTGGCGTGCAGCCGCCCGGGAAGAGCCAGCTCGAGCAGGTAGATGAGTGTCTCCGCCGACTCTCTCTGGCAGAAGAAGAGGCGCCTCGGGCGATCCTCCCCCATCCACCATTCGAGGAGTTCCTTGGTCACCCGCGAGGCGCCGCGGTAACCCGATTCACGCCACCGCTTCACGTCCCCGCGGAGCGCGTTCACCAACGGGAGGCTGTCCCTCTCCTCCTCGGCGAAGAGATCCTGCTCCTTCGCGCCGGTCCTCTTCGTCTTGAACCAGTAGCTCGCCTCCCGCCGCCCGTCCATCAGGCTCGGGACGCCCTCCTTATAGAGCCAGTGCTTGGTCGGTTCGCCGTAGGGATCGTTGATGACCGGATTGTCCACCGCCTGCGTCGGCTTCCAATCGGGCGGCGGCGTCTCCTCGCGGCGGCTCGCTCTCCCCTTGCTCATCGACGCTCTCCCCGCGCTCCTATTCCCCGAGAAGCTCCGGATGGTTCTCCGTGAGCCACGCCCGCGCGTCCTTCATCAGCCCCCGCGCGAAATCCCGGAGTTCCTCCGCGTCCACCTCGGTCACCCCGCCGGCTACGATGTAATCTGCCTCGTTCCGCTTGCGCCGGCACGTCTCCAGGTAGTCCGCGTCCTCCCGCCGTTCCGGCCCAAGAATGAGAGGGAGCGAGGCGAGGGCGCGATAATGATGAGCCGTGTGAGCCGGGCGGTAACCCGACGCGGCGAGGAGGAGCGTGCACAGCTTGAGGGCGGCGTTGTAGGCGATCCCGAAACGCCAGTCCGGCGAGATCGCCCCTCCGGCGTCTTCCAAATCGCGCCGCACGATGCCGAGGAGACCGCGGACCTCCTCACGGCTCGTCCGATGCGTTTGCAGCCACCCGTTACGGCGCCAATCCTCTAAGGTCATCCTCGTTCCCCAGGACGAAGACCTTCGGTCCCCGAAGAACGCCGGCGAGGAAGTGGTCCTTTTCCTTCCGCCGCCGCCGGAACTCCTCCGGCGTCATCACCACCGGATTCACCTCCCGCCCAATCGCCTCGGTCGCACCCCGGAGCGCCCCCGCGATCTTCCGAAGCCCCGCCTTTCCGACGACGAGAAGGTCCACGTCGCTCCCGCCCTTCTCCTCTCCCTTCGCCACCGACCCGAACACGAAGGCGACGCGGATCTCCTCCCCCGAAAGCGCCTCCCGGAGATGGTCCGCGAGCCCCGCCGTCTTCAGCGCCAGGCTCCGGATCTCCGGGAAGAGCGGGTGGCTCCGGTTGGCGGAGTAATAGAGGCGGTTTCCGTCCCGCCTCGCGATCAGAAGGTCCAGGCGCGCCAGCTTCCGGAGTTCCTCCCGGATCGCCCGGTCGTTGAAGCCGGTCCTTCTCTCGATCTCGCGGACGTGGATCTCCGTCTCCGGCCCCGCGAAGAGGAGCCGGAACACCTCCGCCCGTATCTTCGACCCCACCAGTTCGCCGAGTAGACTCATAATGCGTGCTTTTACCACGCAATTGCGTGGTATTTCCACTCAAAAATCATTCCCCGTCCAAATGGGCGAAGGTCATCACCTCGTTCCCCCGGGGATCGATCACCTTGACGGCAATCCTCTTGTGTTTTCCCGGTTTGAAGGGGAGGGAGACGGTCCCCTGAAACGCCTCGAACGCCTCCGGATCGGCCTGGGAGCCGAGCGCCTTGGCGATCTTCCCCCAGGCGTCCCTGTCCGGGAAGAAGGCCTGGGTGACGCAGAAGCAGCGCCCGTCGTAGTCGGCGTCCAGGAACCAGGCGGCCACCTTCTCCGCCTTGGAGGAGCGGATCTCCCCCTTAAGGGGATCGTAGATGTCCACGCCGACCAGCTCGACCACATGCTCCTCTTTCTTCTTCTTCACGCGGATCTCCGGCCGTCCGAAGACGGTGAAGAGCTGGCTGTCCGGCGTCTCCTTGAGGAGCCCTTCCATGCCGGGGCCGACGTCCGGCCGGATGTGGGCCATGTGGATCTTGAGCCGGGGATTGGCCGACTCCTGGATCACCGCCGACGCTTCGGAGTCGAAGCTGAACCCGGCGACCACCAGCTCGTCGTAGCGCCGGCTCGCGCGGATCAGATCCTCCACCTGCTCGGCGGTCACCGGCCCGTGCGGAGGACCGAATCCGACCGCCACGTTGTTGGGGCGCTCCTCGTCCGTCCCCTCCCAGATCCCCTCGGCGTGGACCGTCGTCCCGCTCTTCTCCTCGTAGAGCGCGTCGAGGCGCGCGAAGCGGGAGAAGCGGTTGCCGGGGAAGGTGACGCCGTCCTTCCGGAGAAGGGCGGTCATCCGCGTGAGGTAGGCGTGGAGATTCCGCGCGTCGTCCCGCACGTCCTCCCCCTCTCCGTCGTCACCGTACGATTCCGGCGCGCCGCCGAAGAGGCCGCTTTCGCCGAGGGAGAGTTCCCCGGGGCGGACCCCTTCGACGGTGAAGGGACCGGAGACGCGGACCACCCCCTTCTCGACCTCCGGCTTGTCGACCAGTTCCTCCTGGTCGGCGTTCGCGGCGATGCACGCGTTCACCTCGTCCATCTTCTCGCGCCACGCCTTCCGGTAATCGGTCACCGCGTCTTGTAGATCCTTCGGCCAATCCGGATCGACGTCGAAGGGGACCTCCCAGTCGTACCAGCCGGGGAAATCGACGGGGACGGTCATCTTCGCCTTGATATCGCGGTTCTCCGGCGGGAGGAGCCAGCGCCGCCGGTCGGCGTCGGTGATGGAGCGCTTCTTCTCTTTTTTCTCTTTCTGGAGGAGCTTGGCCCGGCACTTCTCGCGGATTTCGTCCGAGACGCCGGCGAGCGCTTTGTTGCACTTGTCGAGGGCGGCTTTCAGGATCGGCTCGTGCTTTTCGAAGATGGGATCGAGGTTCTGGTTCTGGGCGATGCTCTTCAGTGTGATGTGGGGGACGGTCTTGTAGAAGAAGCCGCTCGACGGGCCACGCGATTCGTCCCGCAAACGGTATTGATCGTACTTGGCGGTCAGGATGCGCTGGCGGGCGATCGCGACGGCGACACGGCTCGTGTCGATGGTGATCCAGCGGCGCCCCCACTGCTCGGCGACATAGGCGGTGGTGCCCCCGCCGCATGTAGGGTCGAGGACGAGGTCGCCGGGATCGGTGGTCATGAGTAGGCAGCGTTCGATTACTCGTGACGCGGTTTGTACGGCATAGACCTTCCTGTCGACCACGCTAAATGTACTGACAACGGTATCCATCCAAACAGAAGTGGCCCCTATTCCTTGGACAGTCAGGCGGCTGAGCTAAGGTGGACTCGGGTGTCTTGATCATGCCGCCGCTTCCTGATG
>JAFGGD010000003.1 GCA_016930695.1 Candidatus Eisenbacteria bacterium | reverse complement strand
TCCCTTCGGGGCACGGTCCGGATGCTTCCGCATCCTCCCTCTTCTCGCTCGCCGACCCACCTCCGCCCGCCTCGATAAATGCTCGACAGATTCATTTGTCCCCTCGACGGGGGCGGGCTCCGGTGGGTGCCCGGCGAGTCGAGACGGCCCCGAGAGGGAGACCGGCGGTGGAAGGGATAGCGCTCCTTCGGTACCGGATTATTATCATGAGCGCAGCGATTGAAAAGGTATTCGGTACCGAAGAATCCCCGAGACGGCCTCGAGAGGGAGCCCGGCGGCGGAAAGGTGTCCGGCGTCGAAGAGATTTTCCCTCACCCCTCTTCCGGTGTATGATTCCCCCCTAAGCCGCCCGGGGCGGGTCGCCTCGGATCGCGTGGAATCAGACGGGAGGTTTTCGATGATCGAGCTTTTCGACAAGCAGAGCGGAAAGAAGCTGGGACGGATCAGCGAGGAGCAGCTGAATTTCCTCATCGATCAGCTGGAAGAGGAAACCGAAGAGGACGTGGATTACTACATCAACAAGCCCACTCTGGAGATGTTCAAGGACCGGGACATCGATCCGGCACTCCTCCAACTGCTGGAAAAAGGACTCGGCTCCCGAGAGGAGATGGAGATCGAGTGGAGGGAAGACTAGGAGGGCATCGGGGACAGGCGCCGATCACCGAAGAAGACCGGCGTCTGTCCCCTCATGCGTTCCCGAGGAACCTACCCGCCCCCGGACTCTCCGAAGCCCCTAACTCCCTGTAAATCAAAGAATAACCCGCTCCTTTTCCGGGCGTCCCCCGCCATCGTCGATTCATGGCGTCGGGCAGCGCCGCTAAGCGGTAGAACCGTATCAAGATCCGGCCCTCCGTCGCCGAAGTGTGGAGAGAGGCGGGTGGATGCGCCCGGCTCCGCCAAGGGTCGTCGTAGGAGCGAAGCCGAGAAGGGCGCGCGCCGGACCGGTGCGCTCGTCCCCGTGGGAGAAGCCATGACGGAAGAAAAGGAAGTCGATCTTCTCGGGCAGGTTTGTCCTTATCCCGTCGTGAACCTCATTCGAGAGGTTCTGAGCATGCCGAGCGGGAAAACGGCGCGTTTCTGCGTGGACGATCCTCTGGCGCTCAAGTCCATTCCCGAGGAGTTGGAGGAGTACGACGACCTCCACCTGGAGGTTCGCCCGAAGGACGGTCACTGGGAAATCGTGGTGACCCGGGATTGAGAGTGCCGCGGCAGGCACGGTGCGGGAGAGAGAAATGCCATCACGACAGTGGTACGCGAAACCGACGACGCTCATGGCGTTCTTCGCGCTCTGGAACGTCGTCATGTATTTCGCCATCCGTAAGTTCTGGATCGGCGGGAGCAGCTTCCTGCCGATGATCGGGCAACTCGGGCCGGAGAACAAGTTTCTCTTCGCCTTCGTGGTGAACCTGGGCGTGATCGCCGGCGCCTTCCTCGGCGCCGTGTCGGGCCGCGAGTTTCGGCTCCGTATGCCGCGGCGCGAACTCCTCCCCCGCATGATCCTGGGTGGCGCCTTGATCGGGATGGGAGTCACGGTGGCGCCCGGCACCTGCACGACCGCTTTCGTGACCGGGATGCCGATGCTTTCCGTCTCCTCCTTCCTCTCGGCGGCGGGGATCTTCATCGGCGCTTACATCATGTTCAAACTGGACGAGGGGAGGATGCCGGCATGAGCACTCCTCTCTTTCTCGCCCTGGGATTCCTCTTCGGAATCGGTTTCGGTTTCTTCGTTCAGCGAGCCGGCTTCTGTGTCGCTCACGGACTCGGCGAAATATTCATCGGAAGGGCGAAGCGTTTTACACGCCTCTTTCTGATCGTGTTCGCCATCACCTCCGTGGGCTTTCTCCTCTCCGGCCGGGTGAATCCCGCGCTGGGGCTGAAGACCATCGGCCAGATCCGCGGCGCCGGCTTTTACAACATCCTGTCCGGAATCCTCTTCGGTATGGGGATCCTGATGACCGGCGGGTGCATTTTGGGAACACTCCGCCAGCTCGGCGAGGGGAATCTGAACTTCCTCGTCGTGCTTGCCTCTTTCGCTCCGGGCATGGCCCTCGTCGTGTACGGCCTGAATCCACTTCTGGAAAAGGGCTACAATGTTCAGAGCCTCCTCCTGCCCGATCTCCTCGGAGTGCCCGCCGCCTATGTGACCGCCGCGCTCGTGGTGATCGCGGTGGCCTGGTACGCGCGGGTCCGGCCGAGGAAGAGGCGGACGGCGTTGAAGGCGGGCGCGGAAGCCTCAGCGGAGCCGCGACGCGAGAGCCGGGCGCCGGTGGTCGCGCGCGCGGACGCCGAGGAGCGGAAGACGGCTTCCGGCGCCGGCGAGGAGTTGGTGGCATCCGGTTCGGCGAAAGAGAACGAGTAGCGGGCGTATCGATCGGGAGGGCCCCGGCGGGCATGGACGAGGTCGGCAAGGAACACGCGGGCAACGAGGTCGACCTTCGCGCCCAGAAAATCTTGGAACGCCGTAACGCGGCTTACCGAATCCTCTACGACACGGTGGTGGAGGTGGAGGGGGCGACGGAGGATAGCGTCTATCATATCCTCTGCCGGAACCTCCGCCGCCTCTGCGAAGCCTCCGTCGCCGCGCTCGCTTCCTTCGATACCGTCACCCGGCGCATGGTGCTCCAGGCGATGGACCGGGACACCGACGCCCCCTTCCCGCAACTGGAGAAACCACGCTCCGCGATGAAGAAACTGTCCGACCGGGTGGTGGGGCATTTTAACACTTCCGCGGTGCGGCGGTGTAATCGGAAGGAGACCTGCCTCTTCAAAGTGCTGGCGCCGGAGCTTCTCCGGAGCTTCGCCGGCGTGGAAGGGGAGTGTTACCAACTCTCCTGTGTCCGTGAGGGCGAACTGGTCGCCGTCGGAGTCGTCCGCATGCCGCCCGGGAAGCGCCTCCGTTTGAAGGACGTGGTCGGCACCTACCTGAATCTCTCGGGCGTGATCATCCAGCGGGTGAACGCGGTCCAGACCCTCCGGTGCAATGAAGAGCTGGTTCGGGCCACCCTGGAATCGACGGGCGAGGGAGTCCTCGTCGTGGACGACGAGGGAAAGGTCACGCACCGCAACGCCCGATTCGACGAGATGTGGCATATACCCCGGGAGCTGGCGGAAACGCAAGACGACGACGCCTTGATCGGCGCGGTGCTGGATCAACTCGTCGATCCCGAGGCCTTTCTCGAAAAGGTGCGCAAGCTCTACGCCTCTTTCGAAGAAGACCAAGATTATTTATCTTTCAAGGATGGGAGGGTGTTCGAGCGACTCTCCTCTCCCCTCCGGCTGGACGAACAGATCGCCGGTCGGGTCTGGTGTTTCCGGGACGTCACCGAGAGGACGCGTTTCGAGGAGCGTCTCCGGGAAGCGAAGGCGGCGGCGGAACGGGCGAACCGGGCGAAGAGCGAGTTCGTGGCGAACATGTCCCACGAGATCCGCACGCCGATGAACGGGATCCTCGGCATGACCGAACTCGCCCTCGGCACGGACCTCACCCGGGAGCAACGCGAGTATCTCACCATGGTCAAGGAATCGGCGGACTGGCTCATCGAGGTGGTCAACGAGATCCTCGATTTCTCGAAGATCGAGGCGGGAAAAATCGCGATCGACCCGGTCGATTTTCGCCTGCGGGATTGCGTGGACCGGGCCGTAAGGCTCCTCTCGCTCCGGGCGGAGGCGAAGGGAGTGGAGCTGGTCTACCGCGTCTCTCCCCGTGTGCCCGACGAACTGATCGGCGATGCCGGCCGGATCCGCCAAATCCTCGTCAACCTCGTGGGAAACGCGGTGAAATTCACCGAGCGCGGCGAGGTGGTCGTGGACATCGACCGGTGCGACTCGCCCCCCGAAGAGGTCGAGCTCCGTTTTCGCGTGAGCGACACGGGGATCGGCATTCCGAAGGAGAAGATCGGTTCGATTTTCAGCGCCTTCGAGCAGGCGGACGGATCGACGACGAGGAACTACGGCGGGACAGGCCTCGGCCTCACGATCACACGGAGTCTCGTCCGCATGATGGGTGGGGACATCACCGTGGAGAGCGAGCCGGGGAAGGGGAGCGTCTTCACCTTCCATATCCGGCTTCGCAGGCGGACGGGAGACGCGGAGGGGACAAGAGACCCGCGGACGGATCGACTCGACGGCCTGCGCGTTCTCCTGGTCGACGGGAGCCCGACGAATCCTCTCGTCCTGGAGGAGCTTTGCGCGGGCTGGAACATGCTGCCGGCGCGCGCCGGCGACGGCGCGGCGGCCCTCGCGGAGTTGATCGCCGGCCGGAAGAGAGGGGAGCCCTTCGACCTGGTCGTCGTCAACGAAATCCTTCCGGGCATGAGCGGTTTCGAGCTCGCCGGGAAAATCCGGGGAAGGGAAGAGGCGTTCGGCGGCGCGCCGGTCCTTCTTCTCTGTTCCGCGAGCCGCCCCGACGCGGCGGCGGAGTGCCGGAAGCACGGCGCCGCGGGGCACATCACCAAACCGGTCCGCGGAGAGGACCTTCTCGACGCGGCTCTTCGGGCGGTCGGCGCGGTCGAGGCGGAGGGGGGGTGCGGCGGGAAGGATGGCCGTCGAGGCGGCGAAGGGACCTGCGCGCTGGACATCCTTCTCGCCGAGGACAACAAGGTGAACCAGATTTTGGCGCAGCGTCTCCTCGAAAAAAGAGGGCACCGGATCCACGTCGTCGCCTCCGGAACCGAGGCGATCCGCGCTCTCTCCGAAAAGCCTTTCGACCTCGTTCTGATGGACGTGCAGATGCCCGAGATGGACGGGATCGAGGCGACGCGGCGGATCCGCCTCCCCGGTTCCGGCGTGCTCGATCCCGAGGTCCCGATCATCGCGCTCACCGCCCACGCCATGACGGGGGACAGGGAGCGCTGCGTCGAGATCGGGATGAACGACTACGTCACCAAACCGCTCCGGCCGAAAGAACTCATCGCCGCCATCGAGAGGCTGATGGCGTCGCGCGCGGCGAAAATCGTATAGACGCCGGCGTCCGCCGGTTCCGTCCTCCCTTCCCCTTCCCCTTTCCCGTCGATTCCTTCCGGGTCGGTTGATTCCCGCCGCTCCGCGTGCCTACAATCCGTTCGAAGGCGGGGAGGTACTTCCCGCACCCGGAGAACACACTCCTCTTCGACGGGATGGAGGTCCTTCATGGACAACGATACGACGCCCTCGGACCGCGAAGAGCTGCTCGCTCTTCTCGATAGGATCCGCGCCGCCTGGACCGAGGGTCCCATCGAGATTCTCGACGAGGTCTTCCACGAGCGCATGGTGATCGCCGGCCCGGGGATGGTCCCCCTCGGCGAGGGACGGGAGGCCTGCGTACGCAGCTACCGGGATTTCCTCGCGCGCGCGCGGGTCCGCGCCTACGAGCAGTTCGACCCCGTGGCGAGCGTTTTCGGCGACACGGCGGTCGCCTCGTACCGTTACGTGATCGCCTTCGAGCTGGAAGGACGGCTCTTTCGAGAAAAGGGGCGCGATCTCTTCGTCTTCGCCCGCGAGGAGGGGCGATGGCGCGCGGTCTGGCGCACCCTTCTTCCCGAACCGGAAACGGAGCGCGCCGCCGCGCCGCGAAAGGAGGCGGATCGTGAGACGTGATTTCCCGTGGACCCGGCGGATCGCCGCGCTCGCCCTGCTCGCCGCCGCGGCGGCTTGGGGCGGGGCGCCGGAGAAGCCGCGCGTCGTGATTCTCGCCACGGGCGGCACCATCGCCGGCCGAAGCGTCTCGGCCGTGGAGGGGACCTACCGTCCCGCCGAGCTACCGGTGGAGGAACTGCTCGCCGCGGTGCCCGAAATCGACGGACTCGCCCGGGTGACCGGCGAGCAGCTGTGCCAAGTCGCGAGCCAGGACATGACCGTCGACCTGTGGATCCGAATCGCGCGCCGCGTCGATGAACTCCTCCGCCGGGAGGACGTGGACGGTGTCGTGATCACCCACGGCACGGACACGATGGAGGAGACCGCCTGGTTCCTGCATCTCACCGTGCGGACCGACGAGCCGATCGTGCTGACCGGCGCCATGCGGCCGCCCGGGTCGCTCGGCGCCGACGGCGCGCTCAACCTCTACAACGCCGTGGCGGTCGCCGCGTCGCCGGAATCGCGCGGGAAGGGGGCTCTCCTCGTCATGAACGACGCGATCCACGGCGCCCGGGAGGCGACCAAGCGGCACACGACCCGCGCCGACGCCTTCGCGTCCCCGCTCTTCGGTCCTCTCGGAACGGTCCATTACGGCGACGTCGTTTTCTACAGGGAGTCGACCCGCCGTCACACGGCGTCGAGCGCCTTCGACATACGGGAGATCGACGCCCTGCCGGAGGCGGCGATCCTCTACGGGCACGCCGGCTTCGACACGACTCTCATCGATCGGGTCCTCGAGACGGGGGCGCGGGGGATCGTATTCGCCGGGACGGGGAACGGGAACCCGAGCGCGCCGGCGGTGAGGGCGTTGGCGCGGGCGTCCTCCTCCGGCGCGGCGATCGTGCGGAGTTCCCGGACCGGGGCCGGGGCGGTCACTCTCCACGCCGAGGTGGACGACGAGGCGCTCGGGTTCGCCGTCGCCGGCGACCTGAACCCGCAGAAGAGCCGGATCCTGCTCATGCTCGCGCTCACCCGCGCCGGCGACGTTCGCGCGATACAGGAATATTTCTTCATGTATTGATCAAATGGCGCGACGCCACGCGGCGCCGGCCGATGGGCGGACGGACCGCGCGGCGCGTAACGATGGAGGTGGACCATGATGGGAAACACCGCGCTTCTCGCCCTCGCCTTCTCGTCCGCCGTCGCGGCGGCCGCTTCCGCGGCGCGTCCGGGGCCGCCGTTCCGGCCGGTGGCGACCTACTCCATCGTCGCCCGGGACGCGGCCACGGGCGAGATGGGCGTAGCGGTGCAGTCCCACTGGTTCTCCGTCGGCTCGGTGGTCCCCTGGGCGGAGCCGGGCGTCGGCGCGGTCGCCACACAATCCTTCGTGGAGCCCTCCTACGGACCCCTCGGCCTGGAACGGATGCGCTCCGGCGCCGCGGCCGCGGAGGCGCTCGATGCGCTCGTCGCCGCCGACGAGGACCGGGAGGTGCGCCAGGTGGCGATGATCGACGCGCACGGCCGCGTGGCGGTCCACACGGGAAGGAAATGCATCGTTCACGCCGGCCATCGTGCCGGCGAAGGATACTCGGCCCAGGCGAACCTGATGGAGAACGCCGGTGTCCCGGAGGCGATGGCCCGCGCGTATGAAAACGCCGCCGGCGACCTGGCCGATCGCCTTCTCGCCGCGCTCGAAGCGGCCGAGGGGGAAGGGGGGGATATCCGGGGCCGTCAGTCCGCGGCGATCCTGATCGTCTCGGGCGAGAAGAGCGACCGTCCCTGGGAGGGGCGCCTGTTCGATTTACGTGTCGAGGACCACCCGGACCCGGTGGGCGAGCTGCGCCGCCTCGTCCGCTTCAAGCGCGCCTACCGGATGCTGAACGACGGCGACGAGCGGCTCACGCGTGAGGACGTGGACGGCGCGCTGAGCGCCTATCGGGGCGCGCTCTCACTCATAGGCGACGACGAGACGAACGGGGAAGCCCCCTTCTGGGTCGGCACGACCCTCGCGTCGATCGGCCGTGTCGACGAGGCGCTTCCCTACCTCCGGCGGGCGGTCGCGCTCGACCCGCGATGGGCGGTTACGCTCGCCCATCTCCCCGCGGCGGGACTGCTTCCGGACGACCCGGCGTGGATCGAGGGGCTGATCCGCCGGATGGAAGCGGAGGAGTGACGCCGGACCGCGGCGGCGGGGGGGGGGAACCGACCGTCGCCCGCCGCAAGACCGTGAACAATACTCTCCTTCCTCTCGTCTTTTTCGGTGAACGATCGACGGCGGCCCGCCCGCTCTCGGCCCGATTTCCGTGGTCCGTCCCGCGGGAGCCGCCGACGCCCACCGAACACGCCGTCGCGGGCCACGCGGCGCTCGGGAGCCCGCGGACGGCCCGCAACCATTTCATCGGGAGGACAAAATGAACCGATGCCTGACGCCGGCGCGCGCTCTCGCGGCGCTCCTGCTCCTTTCTCTCGCGGCGTCCGCGGGGCGCGCGGAGATGACGCCGGTCGACTTCGAGTCCGGCCGCTGGGATCTGACCCGGGCGCGCGTCTTCGAGCGGGACGGGAGGAAGTGCCTGTCGGGGAGCGCCCTGCTCGGGGACGCGGATTTCGCGGACGGCGTGATCGAGGTGGACGTGCTGGTCGCTCGGGAGCGCAACTATCCGGGTGTAAACTTTCGCATCCAGTCCCCCACGGACCACGAGAAGGTCTATCTGCGGCCGCACCGCTTCCGTTTCTATCCCGACGCGGTTCAATACTGTCCCTCGACGAACGGCATCGCGAGCTGGCAGATCTACAACGGCGACGGGGCGACCGCTGGAACGGACCAACCCTACGAGGAGTGGATCACGCTCCGGATCGAGGTGAAGGGGGAACGGGCGCGCGTGTTTTACGGCGACATGGACCGGCCGGTCCTGGAGGTGCCGAAGCTCGGGAACGGGATCTCCCGCGGCGCCCTCGGTCTCGAGGGGGACCCGAACGGCGCCTGCTGTTTCGCCGATTTCCGCTATCGTGAGACAAGCGATCTCGCCTTCGATCCTCTCCCGCCGGAGGACGTCCCGCCCGGATTCATCGGAGAGTGGGAGATATCCCGCGCCTTCCCTCTCGCCTCGGTGGACATGGAGGCCCACCCGGACGCGCAGGATTTGGCGCCCCTGGAGTGGCGGCCGGCGTCGGCCGACGCGAGGGGGATCGTGGACGTGGGCCGCACCACCGGCCGGACGGGACGGATGCCCGACGGGGTCTACGCCCGCGCCTTTCTTCGCGCCGAAAAAGCGGAGACGATGGAGTACCGCCTCGCCTACAGCGACATCGTCGCCGTCTTCCTGAACGGCCGGCCTCTCTACTTCGGGAACAGCGCCTACCAGAGCCGGGACCGGAGCTTCCTCGGCGTGGTCGGCTTTTTCGACCATCTCTTCCTGCCGCTCCGGGAGGGAGAGAACGAGCTTTTGCTGTTGGTGGGCGAGTCCTTCGGCGGATGGGCTTTCGGCATGCAGGACGCCGACGCGGTTCTTCTCGCCGGCGGCGCCCGCCGCGCTTGGGAGACGGGCAAGGCCTATTCCATGCCCGAGGCGGTCCTCTGGGATGGGCGGCGCGGGGTCTTTTATGTGTCGAACTATGATGCCGCGGGCGCCCTCGGCCCCCGGGGATCGCAGACCCTCTCCCGGATCGGACCGAATGGGGAGGCGCTCGACGCGGCCTGGGTCGGCGGATTGGCGAACCCGACCGGCATGGCGCTCCGGGGGGATCGTCTCTGGGTGGTGGAGAGGACGACCCTCGCGGAGATCGACGTGAATTCCGGCGAGATCCTGAGCCGCGTCCCCTTCCCCGAGGGGAGCTTCCCCAACGACGTGACCGTCGACGGCGACGGCGTTCTTTACGTCTCCGACAACCGGCTGGACCGGATTTACCGGGTGCGGGGCGGTGAGGCGGACGTGTGGCTCGAGGGCGCGCCCATCGACGACCCGAACGGCCTCTGCGCCGCCGGCGGGGTGCTCTTCGTCGGCAACAGCGGCGACGGTACGGTGAAGGCGGTGGACACGGCGACAGGGGAGATCCGCGTCCGGGCGCGCCTCTCTTCGGGGATCATCGACGGGCTCGTCCCGGACGGGAAGGGGAATCTCCTCGTCTCGCATTGGGAAGGACGGCTCTTTCGGATCGATCCGGAGGGGAAGGTGGAGAAGCTGATCGACACCAGCGTCATCGGGGATTTCCTTGCCGATTTCGGCTACGACCCGGAACGAACCCTCGTCGTGGCGCCCCTTTTCTACGGCGACCGGCTCGCCGCTTTCGCTCTGGGGGAATAATGGAGAAGAGGGGACGCGCGGCGCCGGAGATCCGGATCGAACGGTTGGAGGGCGCCCGGGAGACGGAGGCCTGCGCGCGCATGATGGCGGAGAGCGAGCCCTGGATCACGCTCCGCCGCGGATACGAGGGATGCCTCGCCCTGCTTCGCTCGCCGGACCGCGAGGTGTGGGTCGCGCGCGCCGACGGCCGTCCCGTCGGCTTCGCCGTCCTGGTCCTCCGGGGAGCGTTCGTCGGCTATCTGCAGAGCCTGGTCGTCGAGCCGGCGCTCCGGGGGCGCGGGATCGGCACGCGGCTTCTTCGGTTCGCCGAGGAGCGCATCCTCCGCGAGTCGCCGAACGTCTTCGTCTGCGTCTCCTCTTTCAACCCGGGCGCGCGCCGTCTCTACGAGCGCCTCGGCTACCGCGAGGTCGGAACGCTGGACGACTACATCGTGCCGGGCCATGCGGAAATCCTCCTGCGCAAGACGATCGGTCCCATCGCCTCGTTCCGGCCCCGGGGCGGTGCGGATGAAGAAGAACGCACCGCCGGCGAATCGGAGAAAGAGGAGTGACGGCGGTGAAGACGACGGCGGTGCTGGCGGACGTGCATGGAAACCGGTGGGCGCTCGAGGCGGTGCTCGCCGACGCCGCCCGCCGCGGCGTGTTCCGTTTCGTGAATCTGGGGGACTCGCTTTACGGTCCGCTCGACCCGGAGGGAACCGCCGATCTTCTCCTCTCCCTCGACGCGCCGACGGTGCGGGGGAACGAGGATCGAATCGTGACGGAACGACGACCGGGAGCGGCGTCCTCGCCGACACTCGACTTCACGCGGTCCGTGCTCGGACCGGCCCATCTCGCGTGGCTGGAATCGCTGCCGCCGGCCGCCGTCGCCTTCGACGCATTTTTCCTCTGCCACGGCACGCCCGCGCGGGACGACGCCTATCTCCTGCGGGAGGTCTCCGCCGCCGGTGTCCGGCTCCGGCGACCGGAGGAGATCGACGCCCTCCTCGGCGGCGGGGAATCTCCCGTGGTCCTCTGCGCCCACGACCATCTTCCCGGGATCGTCCCCCTTCCCAACGGTCGCCTCGTGGTGAATCCGGGGAGCGTCGGCTGCCCCGCCTTCGAAGACGACCACCCTTATCCGCACGTGATGGAGGCGGGGTCGCCGGAAGCGCGGTACGCGATTCTGGAGCGGGACGGAGGGGAGTGGGCGGCCCGGGCGGTGTCCGTCCCCTACGACCGGGAAGCGGCGGCCCGCGCCGCCGAGCGGAACGGCCGCCCGGACTGGGCGCGCTGGATCCGCACCGGCCGGGCGCGCGGGTAGGCGCCCGCTTCGCGGGGCGGGCCGTCGTATGGATCCGGATGCTGCCGTGTGTTACGTTTTCGCCATGAACCGTCGTGTCCGCGCCCCCTCGTTCGTCGTCCTCGCCGCCGTTCTTCTCGCGGCGGCGCGTCCCTCCGCCGGTGCGGATTCCCTTCTCCGTTGGAACGCTCCTCTTCCGAAACTCTACGCGGCGGCCGAAGGGGGCGACGCGCGCTCCCTCGCCCTTCTCGGCGCCCGCCTCCGTCTCGGCGACGGGGCGGCGAATGACTACGCCGCCGCGGGCGAATTCCTGCGAAGCGCCGCCGACGCCGGCGATCCTGTCGGGATGGTCCATCTCGCCGCGCTGGTCGAGAGGGGCCGGGCCGTTCCCCGCGATTCGGCGCTCGCCGCGGAGTTGTACGCGCGCGCCCTCCCCGCTCTTCGGAAAGGGGCCGAGGAAGGGGACCCGGATGCGGCGCTCGAATTGGGGAATCTTTACGCATGGGGGAACGCCGTTCCGGAGGATCAGGAGGAGGCGAACCGCCGGTATCGGCCGGCGGCGGCGGCGGGCCACCCACGCGCCCTCTATTTATTGGGGTACCGTCTTTTTCACGGGATCGGCGCGGAGCCGGACCGGGACGCCGGTGTCGGCCTGTTGCAAGAGGCCGCCGGTGCGGGGAACACCGCCGCGGCCTACATGCTCGGAGATCTGTACGCCGCGGGGGAGGGTGTTCCGATCGATCCGGAGAGGGCGGAATCGTTCTATCGAGCCGCCGAGTCCGGTCCCCGTCCCGCCGAGGCGGTCGGTCCGGACGGCTACCGATTCGCGGGCGAGGGCGTTCCGGGGGACCGCGCGGTTCCCGGGCACCAGCCGCCTCCCCACAGAATGGAGATCGCCGAGGGGAGCTGCGGCGAGGCGTGTATCTGGTCGATTCTCCGCGCGCGCGCGGTCGAGGCCACTCAGTTCGCGATCAACCGGGCGGGAGGCGCGCCGGGACGCGGGCTGCACGCCTACGAACTGGACGACGCGCTGGAGCGCTATGGGATCGACAACGACCATAATTACGGCTATAAAGCTTTATTCGGCCCTCCCTACATACGGGACTGGATTCGAAATCTCCTGCACCGTCCGTCTCCCGGCCCGGAGAGCTGGGAGGCGCACCTCGAGGAGATCCTCGCGGAGCTCCGCGCCCGCCGCCCCGTCCTCGTCGGCGTGAAGATCTATCCGGATCGGTTTCCGGACTGGCCCTGCGACCACTTCCTCCTTTTGGTCGGTTGCAACGACGAGACCGGGGAGATCCTCTATAACGATTTTCAAGAGCGTAAAAGGATGCCCGCCGCGCGACTCCTCGGCACGGAGAAGGGGTATTCCCTCGTCAACCGCTACGGTGTCTTCTATCGCATTTTCTTTCGCTGAGCGTTCTTTCGGTTTTGCCCGCCGCCGGGGCCTTACCCTCGTCCTTTCATTTCCGGGCGCCCGCCGCTCTCCGTTCAGTAGGGGGGCGCCTCCATGCCGTAACGAGCCCATTCCTCCTTGGAGGGTCCGAAGATGCCGGGCACTTCCGCGCCCGCCTGGCGAAGGAGGACGGTCATCTGGCCGAGGTGGTGGATCTGATGGTTGATCAGGATGGTGAGGGTGAGGCCGCGCGGCCAGGTCTCGCCGTACATTTCGTCGACCCGTTCGAGCGTCTCGTCGGTCCATGCGTCGCGGATCTTCTCGATCAGTTCGGCGTTCACCGCCTCGTGGGCGTCGCGGATCTCCGCGGCCGTCGATGGCGGGGGCGACTCGGGGTTCACGGAGGCGATGCCGAGGCCGACCCGGTTCATCATCTCCGGCACGGACGTGACCACGTGCCACGCCACATGACCGAGGGTGCGGTGTCCGTCGGCGACCGGTTGGCTCAGGTTCTCGTCGGTGAGGGCGCCCATCAGGCGGCCGGTCGACTCGGCGAGCCGCCCGTAACCGCCGACGAAGTCCTCCAGTTTACGGAACATCCGTTCCTCCTATTCATCCGAGAAAGATTGGTTGGAACGGGCCGGGGCAAGGGCGGGCTTTGCTCAAACACTCCCTCGCTCGCCGG
>JAFGGD010000002.1 GCA_016930695.1 Candidatus Eisenbacteria bacterium | reverse complement strand
GCCCCGATAAGCTCGACAGATTCATTTATCCCCTCGACGGAGGCGGGCTCCGGTGGGTGCCCGGCGAGTCGAGACGGCCCCGAGAGGAAGACCGGCGGCGGAAGGGAGGTCGCCCCCCGTCCCTTCTTCTCAAAGGATCACGCCGTCCGTCCGGGAAAGAGGCGGAGAGGATGGCGGGGGAGGGTGAGGGTGCCTTTGTCGCGATCAAAATCGAAATCGGATTCCCCCTTCCGCCGTCGAAAAACGGAAGAGGAATCGGCCGGTCGGGGCGTGGCCGCGGGCAAGAAACGATCCGCTTATCCCCGGAGCGCTTTTTGTCTGAGGAGGTGGTCGGCGAGAACGAGGGCGACCATCGCCTCCACCACGGGCACGGCCCGCGGGAGCACGCAGGGATCGTGGCGGCCGCGTGGGCGGATCTCGGTGATGTTCCCGTTCCGCGAGACCGTCTTCTGCATCTTGGCGATGGTGGCGGTCGGCTTGAAGGCGACACGGAGCACGATGTTTTCCCCGTTGGAGATCCCCCCCTGTACGCCGCCGGAACGATTGGTGGCGGTCCGGATCCGCCCGTCCCTCAGCTCGAACTGATCGTTGTGCTCCGATCCCTTGAGGCGTGAAGCGGCGAATCCGGAGCCGATCTCGAAGCCCTTCACCGCGGGGATGGAGAGGAGCGCTTTGGCGAGATCCGCGTCCAGCTTGTCGAAGACGGGTTCGCCGAGGCCGGGGGGGACGTTCCTCGCCGCGCATTCGATCACGCCGCCGAGCGAGTCCCCCGACTCCTTGATCTCCTCCAGGAGGACCTGCATCCGCCGTTCCGCCTCCGGGTCCGGACAGCGGAGGGGGCTTCGCTCCACTTCGGGCGCGCGCACCCGTTCCGGGTCGATCTTCGCCTCCACGTCGTGGAGGGAGCGGACGTAGGCGATCACGCGGATCCCGGCGCTCTCGATCACCTTGCGCGCCACCGCGCCCGCGGCGACCCGGCCGACCGTCTCCCGAGCGCTCGCCCGCCCGCCGCCGCGCCAATCACGAATGCCGTACTTCGCCTCATACGTAAAGTCGGCGTGGGAGGGGCGGTAGACGTCGCGCAGATCCTCGTAGTCCTCGGGGCGCGCGTCGACATTCTCCACGAGGAGGAGGATCGGCGTACCGAGCGATTTCCCCTCCCGCACGCCGGAGAGGATCCGCAGCGTGTCGCTCTCGTTCCGCGCCGAGACGGCGCCCCCCGCGCCGGGCCGGCGCCGGTCGAGCTCCGTCTGGATCTCCCTCTCGTCGATATCGAGAAGGGGAGGGCATCCGTCGATCACCACGCCCACGCCGCCGCCGTGCGATTCCCCCCAGGTGGTGATCCGGAAGAGATGCCCCAACGTGTTCGCCACCGTTCCTTCCTCCTCTCTCTCGATTTTCGCGCGTCCGCGGGAGAACCCTCCCCATTTTCAGGGGGCCGGTTCGAGTACGCGGACCGGGACCGGCGCGAGGTTCGCGAAGCGCACCGCCTCCTCGCGGCCGGCGCCGAGGGAGCCCCAGTGCATCGGTACGGCCACGCCGGGCCGGATCTCCTCCGCCGCCCAAGCCGCCTCCTCCGCCGTCATCACATAGGTCCCACCCACAGGGAGGAGCGCCACGTCGCAGCGGACGGCGCGCATCTCCGGGATCCGGTCGGTGTCGCCGGCGTGATAAAAGACACGCCCTCCGGTCTCGATCAGGAAGCCGGCCCAGCCGGCGCCGCGCGGATGATACGGTTTGTCGATGTTGTAGGCGGGGACGGCGGTGATGGCGACGCCGCAGGCGCCCGTCTTCTCCCCGGGCGCGATCGTCCGGCAGGTGCGGCCCGTTTTGCGCGCCGCGTCCCGCACCGCCACGATCGTCGCTTCCGCGATCCCGGGGACGCGTTCCAGGTCGCTCGGCGAACAATGATCGGGATGGGGGTGTGTGAGAAGCACGATGTCCGCCGGCGGGTGCGGGCCGGGACCGATCCGCCACGGGTCGATCCAGACGCGGCGCTCCCCTTCGATGAGAAAGGAGGCGTGTCCGAGCCAGCGCACCCCGCGCAGGAGCCGGTCCGTCCCGGCGCTCTCCGCCGCGGCGGCTCCCGGCCCGTCGGGCCGGTTCCGGTCCGTTTCGCCGTTCATCTTTTTCCCCGAAGAAAGAAACTGCTCACGTCACGGACGGGCGGATCCGTCCCGGCGCCAATGTAGCGCGACGACGGGAGGGCGTCAACGCTCGACGTCGCCCCCGCGGCGGCGGCCTTGAGTCGCCGAACCGCCCGTGCTAACCTCACCGGCTGGAATCCGAGCCGGGCGGCCCGTCGGGATCCTCCGGCGACGTAAAAATGACAACTCCATGGCTGGGCATCGGAACCGCCCGCCCGGGCGGCGGGCGCGGCCGACTCCGAAAGGGGCGGACCGATCCCGGCGGAGAGGAGCGGCAACGATCATGCGAAACCGATTCTTCGCGATTACCGGCGGCGTCCTTCTTCTCGCCCTCGTTCTCGCCCTCGGCGCCGGTTGCGGCGGCAAGGGGGAAGGGGAGGAGCAGGCGGCGATCTCACAAATCCCGGACAGCCTCGAAACTTTCGCCCAGAAGATCGCCTGGCTCATTCCGCAGTCCTTCCAATCGTTGGAATTCGCCTGCGCGAACAAGGCGGACCAGAAGATCGACGCGGCGATCAACCTAAAGGCCTACGTGCCGGCGGAGACCTTCTTCTCCCTCTTCGAGGGAATCGATGTGGCGTACCGGAATCTGTATTACGGCTGGGAGACCTTCGGGGCGGTCTATCCGGTGGACCCGCAGCTCCCGATGGATTCCACGATGGTGCTGCTGCAGCTCGAGGCGAGGAGCCGACTGGTGGAGCAGATTCGTCTCGTGGAAGAGCAGGTGGGGAACATCACCGACGAAGCGCAGAGACTGCAGGTGGAAAAGGATCTGGACGAGATGCGCGCCACGCTGAAGCAGGTGGAGGAGGGAGGAGTCCGGCTCTACGGCGCCGAGGTGAGGGCCCTTCCGAACGACTTGAAGAGCATCATGTTTCGTCCCGAGGGGCTCGTGCGCGTGATTTTCCCCGGCATCCCCCAGGAGGGGAGCTGGGTGCGCATTTCGCCTACCCGGTTGGAGCGTCTCCTGCAGGCGCCGCCGCCGCAGTCGGGCTCCTGATCGGGGCGTTTCGTTGCGACGGGGGGCGCGGCCGGGGGCGACCGCGCCCTCTTTCCCGCGGGGCGACGGCGCAGGCGCCGGATGGGACCGCGGGAAGGATAGGTCTTTCGTGAGGCGGTGGTGATGAGCGCGAGTCTGCCGCGACGAGCCGGGTGGCTGATCCTGGTCCTCTTCCTGGCCTCCTTTGCGGTCGATCTCCTTCTCGACGCGAGGGGGCGGGACTGCTTCTCCTGGATGGACCCGACCCAGTACCACGCTTTCGCCCGGGCGGCGGCGGCGGGCGGTCCGCGCGACTTTTCGGTGGCGTCCCTCTTCCCCTATCTTCTGGTCCCCTTCCTCGCCGCGCGCGACTCCATCCCCGCCGCGCTCTCCGCCAACCTCCTCTTCGCACTGCTTCTCGCCGGCGCCGCGGCCGCCCTCGCCCGCGCGCTCCGGCTCCGTCTCCCCGCGGCCGTCCCGGTCATTCTGACGCTCACGGCGCCCCTTCTGGTCGGTCTCTCCCGGGAGTTGTACGTCGAATACGCCCTCTCCGCGGCGGTGGCGTGGCAACTCGCGCTCTGGGTCCGCGGGGGCGAGCCGGACCGCGGCGCGGCGGGGATCGTGTTCGGGCTCCTCTTCGGCGCCGGCCTCCTCTTGAAGATGACCTACCCGGTTTTTTTCGTCGGACCCTGGATGTATGAAACGATCCGCAGGATCCGGGGGCGGGACGCCCGGGGGGCGATCCGGCTCTCCCTGACGCTCGGCGTCCCGGCCGCGGCGGCGCTCATCGGCGTCCGTCTCCTCGCGCCGGAGATGTGGTCTTACTACGCCTCCCTCGGCAACACCCGCATCCCGATCATGCGCCTCATCGGCCCGCCGGAGGTTCCGTCGCTCGCGTCGCTCGCCTATTATCCGTGGCAGATTCTCCGGAGCGCCCTCGGCCTCCCCGCGCTTCTCCTCTTCCTGCCGCTGATCCACGCGCGGCGGCTCGGCGGGGAGGATGAGGAAGGACGTCGAGCGGCCCGCCTGACGGCGCTCGCCTTTCTCGTGCCGATTCTCCTCTTCACCTTGCAGGCGGTGAAGGAACCGCGCCACATCGCCCCGATCGTCGTTCCGGGGATCATGCTCCTCCTCCTCGCCTTCGAAAGGGTGCGGCCGCCGGCTCTTCGGGGGGCATTGGTCGCGGCGACACTCCTCCTTTCGATCGCGCAGTACATGGCGATCACGCGGGGCGAGACGCATTGCCCCTATTACATGAGGGGAGGGCTCGCGCTTCGGGAAATCGAGCGCGTCCTCGTGGAGGGGGATCCGGAGAGGGCGGTCTTTCAAGACCGGATGGGGCGCGTCGACATCAACCGCTGGCGCTTCACCAAGAGCGTCGCCGTCGCCGGTTTCGGGCCGAACGAGGCACTCGCGCTGGCGTGGCGTTTCGCGCCGGGGGTGCTCTACGACCTGGACGGAACGGAGTGGGGCGCCCGGGACGAACGCGCCTACGATCGTTTCGAGGACCTTTTCTCCTTTCCCGCTTTCAACGCGTACAACCGTCGATGCAACTGGCCGCACGCCTACCACACGCTGGACAGGGAGGCGGTGCTCGAGACGGCGGACTTTCTGCTCCTGCGAGGAACGCCCCCCGCCGAGGGGAAGCGCCTCTATCCCGGCCACCGTCTGGTCGGTCTCGTCGAGGAGGGAACCGGCGGGCCGGTCCTCGTGCTCGCGCCGCGCCTCGTCCCCTTCGAGTCGTACCGCGAACTCTACGCTCGCGAGATCCTTCGCCGCCGGCCCGGCATGGAGCGGCGGGACCTGAGCGCGATCTACTTCGATCTCTTTCTCGAAAAGCGCCTGGAAGGGCGCCCCATGGATCGTTCTCTGTTGCTCCGCGGATTCCCCGAGGGATTCGAGCCGGGGATGGAGATGAGGAACATCTACTGGATCGCCCCCTACGGTCCCCTGCGAGCCATCGGTCTGCGCGATTACCGGGCGCACCTGGAGGGGCGGCTCTAGGTGAGTGGGACGGGTCCCGATTGATGGGTGCGCCGAAGGAGCGTATCGTTCATTTCCATGACGCGCGCACTCCCGGGCGCCTCGCGGCTCGGCCGGCGGTTCGATTTCTCGAAAACCCCCTAACAAAATGAAATAGAAGAAGTTGATCTGTCGGCACGGCTTCTCCCTTTCTGTGGATGTGAAATCGTTCGTCCGGATCGGTTTTGGGGAAAAGGGCGCAACATCTTGTAAAGTAGCAAGATGACACATATTTGCCCTCCAATCCGCCCAATATAGAAAAAAATTGATCCAAATCAATTATTTTTGGTTGACACCCTCAAGCACGGATGATATCCTGACGATAACCTTAACGTAAGGGTTAGGGATGGGGAGAGAAAATGGATCACTACTGGAAAATCGGAGAGCTGGCGAAGGCGACCGGAAAGACGGTGCGCGCGCTCCGGCTGTACGAGCAGATGGGGCTTCTCGAGTGCGCCCAGAGGACGGGCGGCAACTACCGCCTCTTCGAGCAGTGCGCGCGGGAGAGGATCCGCTGGATCGGTGATCTCCAGGCGATGGGACTTTCCCTCCCGCGAATCAAAGACCTATTGGAGAGTATCGAAGGGTTCGGCACCGGCAGGGACATGATGGAACACTTGCGGGACTTATACGGGGAGAAGCTCGGCGAAGTGCGCGCCCTCCTCGAGAGGATGACGGCGGTCGAGCGGGAACTGGTCGACACGTTGCGCTACCTCGAGACCTGCAGGGAATGCGATGAGCCCAAGCCGAAAGAGGATTGCCTCGACTGCCCGCGGGATCATGAAGTGGACGCCACTTCGCTTATCCGCGGTGCGCAGGTCGGCCTAGGCCCACACAACGGTTCCGGTTCCGGGTTCCTATCTCCCGGGGAACTTCCCGGGAATTGAGGACTGAAACAGTCGTACACCCCAGCCGAGTCGGCCGCCACGGGAGCGGCGGTTCCGAATAGAACGGAGCGTGAACCATGAAGACGAACTACGCGACAAGAAGCTATCCGGCGCAGGAAGACAAGGCGATGACCTTGTACCTGAAGGAGATACAGAGAATCCCCACCGTTCCGGAGGAGGAGAAAGGCGATCTCGCCCGCCGCGCCCGCGGGGGGGACGAGGAGGCGATGCACAGGCTGGTCCTCGGCCATCTCCGGTTCGTTGTGTTCGTGGCGAAGAAATACATGAATCGGGGGCTTCCCCTCTCGGACCTGGTGAACGAGGGCAACATCGGACTGATCAAGGCGGTGAAGAAGTTCGACGAAACGCGAAACTTCAAATTCACCACCTACGCGGTCTGGTGGATCCGACAGAGGATGCAGCAGGCGGTGATCGAGAACGCCCACGAGATCCGCCTTCCCATGAACAAGGAGATCCTGCTGCAGAAGCTCTCCCGTTACATGAACGACTACTGGAAGACATTCCACCAGGAGCCGACGTTGGCGGAGTTGACCGAAGTGGCCGGTCTTCCCGAGGGGGAGGTGCACAACCTGCTCGGTCTGAACAATCGATTCCTCTCACTCGACGGCCCCGAGGACTACGACGGCGAGAACAGCCTGAGCGACTATCTGGCCGATCCGGAGATCGTGCCGCAGGACGAAGAGCTGGAGGATCGGAACATGCGCCACGAGATTCGCGACGTGGTGAAGAGCCTGAACGATCGCGAGGGGCTGGTGGTCCGACTCTACTTCGGCATCGGCACGGACCGGTCCTACAACCTGGAGGAGATCGGCAACCGGATGAACCTATCCCGGGAGCGGGTCCGCCAGATCAAAAAGAAGGCGCTCGAGAAGTTGGGGAACGGGTCGCGGGGTGAGTTGCTCCGGGCCTACGTCTGATCGAAAGCGATGGGTTGACCGAGCCGGCGGGGGACTTCCTCCGCCGGCTTTTTTATTTCACGTAGCCGAGCGCCTCGAGCCGCTCCCTCTCTTCCTCGCTGAGCCGGACGCTCTCCGCCTCTCCGTGGCGCTCCGCCACGGCGCGCATGCGCGATTGCCAGGGAGCGAGAAGGCGCAGATAGCGTTCCAGCAGTTCGGGGCGCTCCGTTTCGATCGGGTGGAGTTCACGCGGGTCGGCCGCCGCGTCGAAGAGGAGGTTCATCCGCCGGTCCGGGGCGCTGACCAGCTTGTAGTCGCCCCGCCGCACCGCCCACCACTGCTCGCCCCTCTTCTCCATCCGCCCCGCCGCTCCGCGCCCATAGAAGGTGGTGACCAGCTCGTGGAAGAGGGGATCTTCCGGACCGCGGGCCGGTTCGTTCAGGTCGATTCCCTGGGGCTCGTCGCCCGGCCCGCCGCCGCCGAGGCGCGCGAGAGTGGGGAAGAGATCGAGCAGCCCCGCCAACCGATCATCGGACGCCGCCGGCCTCCCGTCCGCCCACTTCACCACCAGAGGCACGTGGAGGGTCTCGACGAAAAGGTTCTTCTTATGTCCCTTGTCGCCGTGTTCGAAGAACTCCTCGCCGTGATCGGCGGTGACCACGATCACCGTGTTCTCCCAGAGGCCGAGAGAGCGCATCCGATCCCAAAGACGGCCGAGAAGCTCGTCGGTGCATCGGATCTCGCCGTCGTACTGGGCGACGATCCAGCGGAGGGCCGCGGAGTCCATCGCCGGGTGGATCAGCGGGTTCGTCTCGAAGCTGGTCGCGTCGATCGGCTCGGCGTCCTCGGGGACGAAGAGCGTGTCGAAGGGAGGGGGAGGGAGAAAATCGTAGTGCACGTCCCACAGATAGGCGAAGAGGAAGAAGGGTCGGTTCGGATCGCGGTCCTCTTCGAGGAACGAGGTCAGCAGCCCCTCCATCCGCGGATTGGTGATGTCCGCGTGGGCGCTCTCCTGGTCGGGAGCGGCGGGGCTGTCGTCCCAGATCTCGAAACCCTGATGCAGGTTGTAGGGGGTTCGCAGGAAGGGGCCGCTCGCGAAGCCGGCGCACTGATAACCCCGCTCGGCGAGCGTCTCGGCGAGAGTGCGATAGGAATCGCCCAGCCTGTGGCGCGGCTCGATCACACCGTGCGCGGTGGGGTAGAGACCGGTGAAGAGTGTGGCGTGGGAGGTGAGGGTCCAGCTGGTTTGCGAGAAGGCGTGGCGATAGACCGTTCCCTCGCGGGCGAGCCGGTCCACATTCGGCGTGGTCGGACGCCCATAGCCGTAACAACCGACGTGGTCGGCGCGAAGCGACTCGATGCTGACGAGAAGGATGTTCGGCCGCGGTGGAGGCTCTCCTCCGCAGGAGAGCAGGGCGAGGGCGGCGGCGATCGCCGCCGCCGCTACGCGCCCATTTGTCGGATAGCGTTTCACCGGTTTCGTGAAGGGGCCGATCCCGTTAATCCTCTCCCTCCGCTCCGGGAGTCTTCGGGCTGGTGACTTCCGCCGAACCATGCACGTCCTTCTTCCATTCTTGTAGGCAATCGATGCTGCAGAAGAAGTGCCCCTCCAACTCCTCCCCCTTGCCGCGGAAGTCGTCGCCGCACCATTCGCACTCTTTCATTATTAAACTAATTCCTTTCCGGGTCGATGGATGAAGATCCCGCCGTGAGGGGTGGGATCCGTCGTGGGAACTCTCCGCTCGATCGATCATCCCACCGCCGTGCCGGGGCGTCAACCGGTTTCGGGGAAAGAGGATTACTGCTCGAGGGGATCGACGACTACGCCGAGATCCGGGTCGACCATGACGACCGAATTGTCGGGAATCTCCGTCCAGTCCTCTCCGGAGAGGGGCTCGGTGGCGAAGACCACGGCGTGATAGGGCTCCCCCGCCGCGACGACGGCGTGGGAGGCCTTGCAGATGGGGCACACCTCGGCTTGGCTCCGCTCCAGCTGATAGAGGGCGCCCCTCTGCCGGCAGGCGAGCATGACCTGGCGGTTCGTGCAGAGGGCGTCGATCTGCGAGCGGATTAGGGAGCCGGAGCGCCCGGTCATTTCGTTCAACATGTAAAAGGTCTTCCGGAAGGAATCGCGGATCCGGTGAAGCGGGGCGTCGCTGCCTATGGATCCCGCTGAACGCTTTAGATAAGAAAGAAAAAGAAAGAAGGCGTGTTCCGCGTCGCTATGGCCCTGGATGCTCCGGCGATACTCGGGGTTCAGCTCTCCCATCAGCTCCCGGCGGAGAGGGGGGAAGTTTTCGATCGTCCCGTGCATGGCGAAAGTCCAGTTCCGGAACTGGAAGGGATGGGTGTTCTTCCGTTCCGCCTTTCCCGGACCGGGCGTGCGTAGGTGGGCGATGGCGGCGTGTCCCGCCGCCGCCGCCGCTTCGGGATCGAACACGAAGGGCTCGAAGGGAGGAAGGATCCTCTTGCGGATGACCGGCTCGTCCTCGGGAAAGAACGCCACCCCCCAGCCGTTGGCGCGAGTCAGATTACGTGAAGAGCCGGAGCACTGCCGGAAAAGCGCTTCCTGAGAGCGAACCAGAGCGCACTCGATCCGCGTGGGGCGGGATGCGAGAAATCCGTAAAGGTGGCACAAAGCGGTCGGCGCTCCCTTCTCCGACAGGCGGCGGAATCGGTGGGATTCTACGAGCGCGCGGAGCCGGGGTCAAGGACCGCCCCGGCTCCACGCCGTCATCAGGGCGCGCTGTCCACGGCCGCGGGCAGACGTCGCATCGTCTTCAGCGCCTCCTTCATCCTCTCGTCGTCGGGGTGCCGGGCGACCCACTGCTCCAGGTGGTCCACCAGTTCCCCCTCCCGGTCCGAACCGCGGAGCACCGAAGCGAGCGTCCCCAGGACCATCCGGTCGTCGGGAAACTTTTCCCGGGCGAGCAAGGCGGTCTGGATCGCCTCCTCCTTGCGCCCCGTGACGTCCAGATAGTCCGCCATCTTGACGATGTTCAGCGGATCGTCGGGATCGATCTCGTAGCAGCGCTCCATGTGGCGGAGCGCCCGTTCCCAGTCGGCGTCCCCTTCGGCGAGGATCGCGAGCATCCGGTGGCCGGCGAGGTTGTCGTGAGGGAAGGAGTAGATCATGTCGGTGTACTTCTTCGCCTTCTCTTTGTCGCCGCTCCTCTGGAAAAGCTGGGCCAGGTTGTAGAGGCAGGCGTTGTAGTTGGTCATCAGCCGGACCGTGTCGTTGTCCTTGTACACCGTGGGATCGGCGAGGCCGCGGAAGCGGTAGCCTCCCTCGCCGAAGTTCTTCTCCATCGCATGCACGTTGATCGACTCCTGGTCCACGCTCGGGTCGATCTTCATGACCATCCCCTCTTGGATCAGCTTGTCGCGCACGATATGCCGATCATCGGTGGTCACGGTGATGGCGAAGTAAAGCGGCCTTTTGCCGATGCATTCCCGGATGATCTTGGGAAGCACGATGTCCTTGATGGTCGTCACCGTGCCGTCGGAATTGTAATAGCCCCGGAGGTTCTGTATCTCCTCGTCCTGAAGCGGGATGGGCACCATCGGCTCCCGATGCTTTAGCTGTAAAATATACCAGGGCGTGTTGATCAGGCTCAGGTTGACGATCCGCACGTCCTTCCGGAAATCGCGGACCTCCTGCATGTACCAGAGCGGGAAGGTGTCGTTATCGCCGCCGGTGAAGAGGATCGCGTTCTCCTCGAGCCCCGCCAGGATGTTATAGGCCAGGTCCTCGGCGACGAAGAACCGGGAGCGGTCGTGCTCGAAGTAGTGCGCCGACGCCGTGCGGATCGGAATCACCAGGGCGAGAATGGCGATCACCTGGACCGCGGTTTCCCTCCCGGCCATCCGGGAGTAACGGAGCTTGCTCAAAAAAGCGGACAGACCGATCCCGAGCAGCCAGGCGATAAGGAAATACCCCGGCGTGTAGAAGTAGTCCCGGTCCCGGACCTCGAGCTTCACCCCCTTGGTGCCGTCGGAGAAGTTGAGGTACAGGGTCATGGCGACGGTAAAGAGGAGAAGGCTCATCAGAAAGTAGAGGCCGATCTTCCGGTCCCTCTTCCACATCGCCCAAAGCGCGAAAAGAGAGAAGAGAGGAACCAACAGGTAGGCGGGCGAGTGGGGGAGCCATTGGTTCTTCAGATGGTACCAGAAGCCGATCCGGTGGAAATCGCCGAACTGGTTCGACCAGGTTCCCTTGCGCGTGAACATCAGCTCGATCATCGATTTTTCCGAGTACTGTTTCCGCTCGAGGAACATTTTGAAGTTGGTCCAGTTCTCCGGATTGTTTTCGTCGATCGCCGGCTGGTTGGCGGATCGGATCGGCACGTACGCGTAAAGGGTATAGCCGAGAATGGCGGTAAAGAAAAACCAACCCGCCAGGGCGTAGATCTTCTTCCGGTCCGGCGACGCGTCGAGCCAGGAGATGAGGAAGGCGACCGCGCAGGCGATGGGCGTGCCGAAGAGGAAGAACTGGGTGGAATGGACCACCGTCGTCAGCAGGAGGAAGATGATCCAGAAGACGGGGCTCCGGAGACGGCTTCGATCGATCAGAAAGATCAGCAGGAACAGGGGGACCACCGGCAGGAAGGACTGCATGTGATTGGTGGCGCCCAGAAAGAGGAGATACGTCTGCAGGAGCAGGATCCGGTTCCCCTCGGGCGTGCGGGCCCGCTCGATCCAGAGAAGGGAGAGCCAGATCAGGATCGCGATCAGAAGAAGCGTCAGGCCGTACACCTCCGCCTCCACCGCGTTGAACCAGTAGGTGGAACCGAAGGCGGCGGAGAGGGCGCCGACCACGGTGCCGCCATAGACCACCATTCTGTCGGTGAAGTTCTTTTCCCGGCCGTGCAGGCGCCGGATCACACGGGCCAAGCCGAGGGCGGTGAAGCCGATGGCGATGGCGCTGGAGTAGGAGGAGAAGAGGTTCAGGCGGAGCGCGATGTCGCCGAATGGAAGGATCGAGACGACCCGACCGAGCATCACGAAAAGGGCGGCTCCGGGCGGATGGGGAATGCCGAGGATGTAGGAGCAAGCCATGAACTCGCCGCAGTCCCAGAAAGGTGCGGCGCGGCCTGCGGTCATCGTGTAGATCACGCCGCTCACGAGGGTGACCAGAAGGGCGACCCACCAGTCCATCCCGTCGCCGTAGGTCACGGTCCCGTCGTGTCGCTCGTCGACCGGTGGGGGAGCATCCTCCTTCACCGTCTGCGTCGGCGAAGCTCCAAGGCCTTTATTCTCGTTTGATTCCATGATTTTCCCGTTAAGTGTTTCCCGTTTCGCCCGTTACAAGTCTTCGCGCCGGCCCCGCGGGACGCGGCGGAGAACCCTGGCAATATAGCATAAGACCCCTCGCGAACAAAGCAATCGCGCCGGCCGCCTCCGGGGGGACGGAACGCCGGCCTCTCCCGTTGGAACCGCCGTTCGGGGAAAAAGGTTCAATCCCGCGGCCGGCGGATCGGCCCGGCGGATCGGCCCGTTGCGCTCCCGTCCCGCCGGGGTGTATCTTTCAGCGAAAGAAACCGGACACACGCGAACCTTCCGGGGCCGCGCGCCCCCCATCTTTTGGAGTCGGAACCCGTGACAAGGGAAGATGTTCGAAAAGGAAACGGAGCGATCCACGCGATCCGCCTCTACAACACGATGACCCGCCGCGTCGATCCCTTCGAGCCGCTGGAGCCGGGCCGGGTCGGCGTCTATGGCTGCGGACCCACGGTCTACAACTTCGCCCACATCGGCAATCTCCGCACCTACGTCTTCGAGGACGTGCTTCGTCGCGTGCTGGAAGAGGCGGGCTATGAGGTGAGCCTCGTCATGAACGTGACCGACGTGGGACATCTGGTCTCCGACTCGGACACCGGCGAGGACAAGATGGAGAAGAGCGCCGCCCGGGCGGGGAAGACGATCCACGAAATCGCCGACTTCTATTGGGAGGCTTTCCGGAGCGACATGAAGCGTCTCGGGATCCGCGAGCCCGAGACCTGGTGCAAGGCGACGGAGCACATCTCGGAGCAGATCGACCTGATTCGGCGCCTCGAGGAGAAGGGTTTCACTTATCGGATCGAGGACGGGATCTACTTCGACACGTCCAAGCTCCGGGACTACGGCAAGCTCGCCCGTCTCGACGTGAAGGGGCTCATGGCCGGCGCCCGGATCGAGATGACCGCGGGAAAGAGGAATCCCACCGACTTCGCGCTTTGGAAGTTCTCCCCCTCGGACAAACAGCGGCTGATGGAATGGGATAGTCCTTGGGGGGTCGGCTTCCCCGGCTGGCATATCGAGTGCTCCGCCATGTCCGTGAAGTACCTGGGCGAGCGGTTCGACATTCACTGCGGCGGCGTGGACCACATCGCGATCCACCACACCAACGAGATCGCCCAGGTGGAAGCGGCCTACGACCACGACTGGGTCCGCTGGTGGATGCACGGCGAATTCCTCGTCCTCCCCTCCGAGGAAGAAGGGGGTGAGGGGGCGAAGATGGCCAAGTCGGGGGGGAACTTCATCACCTTGGACCGGCTCGTCGAAAAGGGTTTCGACCCGCTCGCCTATCGTCTCTTCTGCTTGGGGGCTCACTATCGGGCGCCGCTCACCTTCACCGAGGAGGGGCTGCGCGGCGCCGCCAACGCACTCGACCGCCTGCGGAACCGGGTCGTCGCGCTCCGCGCCGCCGGCGGGGAGGGAAAGGTGCTGGAGGAGCACCATCGCCCCTTCTGGGAGGCATGCGCCGACGATCTCAACACGCCCCGCGCCCTCGCGTCCATGTGGGGGCTGCTCCGGGACGAGAGCGCCGCCGACGCCGACCGCTACGCCACGCTCGCCCTCATGGACCGCGTGCTCGGGCTCGGCGTGGAGTCGATGGTGGAGAGGGAGGCGGAGGTGGACGAGGAGGCGGCGGCGATGGTCGCCGCCCGTCAAGAGGCGCGCGCGAGAAAGGATTGGGCGGAGGCGGACCGGATCCGCGATGCGCTCCTCGCCCGCGGTTTCGCCGTCGAGGACACTCCCGAGGGTCCCAAAATACGACCCGTCAACGGTTGAGCCGCTCGGCCGAAGGGGACGCGCGCCCTCTCTTTCGCGCGGCCATCGCGCCGTTCACATGAAAACATTCCGACCGGGCCGATCGTGATCCGGGGGAACAAAATCCCCCCGGACTCCGGCCCTACCCATCTCCTGCCCTCCCACGAAATGAGCGTTCGGCGCGTCGCCTAGGGGGATTTTTCTCCCATTCCCGCCCCTCGGGGTGGGGACTCGGTATCCACTATACGAAGGTTTCTTCGAACGTCAACCGGTGGGGGTTCATGCTCTTTTCTCGAACTCACGGAAAGCAACGTGTTCGTGACGCGCCGGCTCGCCGGCCGCAAAACGGGATCGTCCTACTTTTGCGGGAACCAGTGCGCGGCCTCCCCCTTCTCTCGATCCCATGCGATCAATCGCCGCATCCCCTCGATTCCGGCTTGGATGCAGCCGGCGATGTTCTCCTCGAAGTTGATGATCTCCCCGGTGGGATACCAAGGAACGACGTCCGAGACGGTGCAGATCGAGCCGGTCCGGAGGCCGAAAACACCGCCGAGCGTGAAGAGCGTTCCGTTTTCCATTTCGATGTGAAGTGCTCCCATCGCCTCCGCGTCCCGCAGCCGGCCGGTGCGCGAGGGGAGTTGGAAGCCGCCGTGGGACATCGACGCGAGACCTTCCTCCCGCAGGATCTTGTTCTCCGCGTAAAAACCGTCCACCGAGAACGTGAGCCCCACGTGATACCGGGCGCCCGTCTTTTCGGCGCCGGCGATCAGGGCGAGCACCGCCTCATGGTGCGCGATCGCCGGGAAGGTGGGCCAGACGTAGGAGGCGGTGGTGCCGTCCTCGCGAATGGCGCCGGTGGAGACGACGAAGTCCCCCTTGCGTATCGTGGGACCGATGCCTCCGCTTGTGCCGACACGCAGGAAGGTATGGGCGCCCGTGTTGGCCAGCTCCTCCAGAAGCACCGCCGTGGAGGGTCCGCCGACGCCGGTCGAGGCGACGAGCACTTCCGTTCCTTCCAGCGCGGCGCGGTAAAGCGTGTATTCGCGGACGACCCGGATCTTCTCTCCTCCGCCGAGCATGCCGGCGATCTTGGAAACCCGCTCCGGTTCGCCGCAGAGAAAGACATAGGGGGCGACCTCCCCCTCCTTGACTCTCGTGATGAGCTGCTCTCCCATTCGATACCCCCATTCCACGCCCTTCCGGCGGGATCCGTCTCTCGATACGGCACGGACGATACGGGAAGCATCGTGCCCCGGTCAACCGCCCGCCTCGGTCATCTCCCGAGCGCGAACTGGGGCGGCGCAAGGGAAGTTGTCACTCGAACTCTATGGATTGCAGTCGATTCGAGCAGCGCAACTTTCGTGGACATCCTTTTGTCAACCTCCGTTGACTGCGTTTCCGGGCGGCCCTTCGCGTCGATCGATCCTAACCACCTAACAATCAATAGGTTAAAAAATAAAGGGAGAGGATGTGAAAAAACGGAACGATTGCTGCACTCCCGTGAAATGGGGAATCCCGCCAACATGGCTTGACATAGTAGGTGCTTTTTTAGTAATATGTTATGCAACCTGGGGAAGGGTCCGCCACGAGAAGTGGTTCGGCGGTATCCACCCCGAAACACAGAGAAGGGTACAGTCATGAGACGAAGAACTCTTTCTTCGCCCGCCCTCCTTTTGCTCGTCGTGCTCGCCCTGTCGGTATTCGTGGTGGGTGTCGCTCACGCGCAGTTCGAGCGCGCCGACCTGTCGAAGCCGGTGGTGATCACCAACACCGACAACACGCCTCATGGCGGAGGGGATCCCGACAATCCCGTTCCGGTGCTCGGGCAGGAACAAATGGCGATGGGCGCGGAGGAGATCGATTACCACGAGGAGTTGTACGGTTTGCCGGCGGACCGCCGGAGCTTCGGCCCCCTTGTCTCCTTCGCCCGTTTGGTGAAGGGCGCCGTCGCATCCATGCTCCTCTAATGAGGCCGAGTCCCCCGCGTCTCCCCCTTTACGGATCCGCGGAGGGAGGGTAGGAAACCTCCCGATGACGCAGGACGAAAAAAAGCGTTTGATCCAGCGTGAGATCCACGCTCTGGAGCGGCTCGATCCCGCGAACAAGGTCGAAGAGCGGATCGAGCGCCTCGCCCGCCTCGCGGACCTCTACTACAGCGTCGATCAGTTCCAGGAAGCGTACAAGAAATACCACGATCACCGCGTGCTCGCCGTCGGTCGCGGAATCATGGACGTCGCCTCCGCGGCCGTTTCACGAATCAAGGAATCTTGGTGCCTCTACGAGAGGGGCGAACTCACCGAGGCGGAACGCTCCCTCGAGGACACGGCCCGGGAGATCGTCTCCCTTCCACCGGAGCGGCGCTCGCCGATCGAGGCGGAGATGCTCACCCTCCAGGGCTATCTGGAGGTCAAGCGCGGGCGCTACGACGACGCGCTCACCCGGTGCCGGGACGCCTTCCGTTTGCTCGGCGAAAGCCGCGACGAAGCGGCGCTCGCCAAGTTGCAGATCTGCTACGGGCATGTGTACTTCCGGACCGGCGAGCTGGACCGGGCGCGGGAGTTCTACGAAGACGGGATGGCGAGCGCGCGCCGCGCTTCCGATGTGACCCGGCAGATCCAGGCGACCATCAACCTCGCCCTCGTCTGCAAGGAACAGAGCGACAACGACCGGGCGCTGGCGCTCCTCGAAAAGGCGCAGGAAGCGCTCGGCGACACGGGCAACTTCTCCTACCGCGGACACGTGCTCCTCAACCTGGCGGTCATCCATTTCCATAGGGGGGATCTGAAGCTCTCCGAGGAGTCCTATCGGGACGCGCTCCGCGTCTATATGCAGACCGGCCAACAGCAGTGCACCGTGCTGGCGCGGATCGGGCTCGCGCGGATCCACCTGATCCGGGGCCGCGAGGCGGAGGCCAAATCGCTCCTCCTTTCGACCCTCCAGATCTCTCGGGAGAACGGTTACTTGCGCGAGGAGGTGCTGGTACGCCGCGACCTGGGGGACGTGGAGAGGGCGCTCGGCCACCCCGAGGAGGCGCTCCGCCTCTATGAGGAGGCGCTCGCCTCCGCGTCGCCGCTCGGCGAGAACTCGGAGCACGCCATCCAGATCGGCCGCCGGATCGGCATCGCCCGGATCCGTTTGGGGGATCTGGAAAACGCGCAACAGGATCTCTATCGCTCCCTCCTCCGCGCGCGCCGCGTCGGCGAACGTTACGAGGAGGCGCTTCTCTCTTGCGCCCTCGGGACGCTCGCCGCCTTGGACAACCGGTGGGAGGAGTCGGAGAGGAACTACCACTTCGGGCTCGAGCAGCTCCGCCGCATGGGGGAGAAGATCGAGCTGGCGAAGGCGATGGTGCGGCACGTGCGGCTCGACCTGAACGCGGATCGGGGCGAGGAGTCGGACAAGCAGTTGGAACTGGCCGAGGCGCGGCGGATCTTCCACGAAGCGGGGGTGCCGCTCTGGCTCGGCAAGGCGCGTCTCGAGGAGGCGCGCCTGCTCGCGCGCGGAGGCGTCTCGAGCCGCTGCGAGAACGCGCTCGCCGAGGCGGAGCGCGTCTTCGCCGACCTGGGGAACCCGCGGCTGATCGACCAGGTGGACCAACTCCGCCGTTCCCTCGAGGAGAGGATCGTCGAGCGCTCCCTCAGCCGGCGGAACGATCACCTGGTGATCAACGACATACTCCCCGCCTCGTCGGACGACTTCGATCTACGGAGTCTTCTCGAGGACCTGGTGGCGCGCACCGACGGCGACCGGGGGATCGTCATCGTCTTCGGCGGCGAGGAAGGCGCGGCGGAGCCCCGGGCGCTGCACGGATTCCAGCTGGAGCAGGCCGGCAAGGTTGTCCAAACGCTCCGGCCCGTGCTCGACCGCTGCCGGCGCGGCGGCCGCCCCTTCCTCTCCACGGCGGTGGCGAGCGACCCGCGCCTTCCCGGCGCGTCCCTCGTCGCCGAGGGGGCCGTCCGCAGCCTGCTCGTCGTCCCCTTCCAAACCAGCGCGGAGATCTCCGGCGCCATCTACCTCGACCGGGAAGAGCACCGCACCCCCTACGGCTCTCGGGCGCTCGACCTGGTCGTCGGGCTGGTGCGTTCCCAGCGCTTCGTCCTCTCCCTGCTGTCGAACAAGCAGAAGGAGCTGATGGAGGAGAACACGCGGCTCCGGAAGCAGGTGTCCCACGCGGACCGATTCGACCGAATCATCACGCAGAGCCGGCGAATGGACGACGTGCTCGACCTGGTGCGCAAGGTGGCGGGAACGAACGTGACCGTGATGATCCAGGGGGAGACGGGGACGGGCAAGCAGCTGATCGCCCAGGCGGTCCACGACGAGAGCCCGCGACGGGAAAGGACCTTCTACAGCATCAACTGCGCCACGCTGCCGGAACAGCTTTTGGAGAGCGAACTCTTCGGGCACGCCAGCGGATCCTTCACCGGCGCCCATTCCGACAAGGCGGGGCTTCTGGTGGAGGCTTCCGGATCGACGGTTTTCCTGGACGAGATCGACAAGATGAACCCGCGGGTTCAGTCGAAATTGCTCCACGTACTCGAGGAGAAACGGATCCGGCCGCTCGGCACCAACCGCTACGTGGAGGTGGACGTCCGGTTCATCTGTGCCTCCAACAGGGAGCTGAGGCGCGAGGTGGATGAAGGGCGTTTCCTCGAGGACCTTTACTACCGGCTGAACGTGATCAACATCGAGTTGCCGCCCCTCCGCGAGAGGATCGAGGACATTCTCCTGCTCTCGCAGTACTTTATACGTGTATTTTCCGCCGAGATGGGGAAGGAGCCGATACGGCTCGACGAGTCGGCGATCCAGGCGCTGATGCGCCACGCGTGGCCGGGGAACGTACGGGAACTCCGAAGCGAGATGCGCCGTCTCGTGCTTCTCGACGAGACGGGCGTGGTGACCCTGGACCGTCTTTCGCACGCCATCCGCGACGCCAAGGAGGGGCGAAGCGCTCTCTCCTCCACCTCTCTCTCCGCCGTCGAGGGGATCACTCTCCGGGAGCAGATGAGGCGCCACGAAGGCCGCCTCCTTCGCGCCTACCTCGAGAAAAACGGCGACAACGTCTCCAAAACCGCCCGGGAGCTGGGCCTCTCGCGGTGGGGCCTGCACAAAAAGCTGGAAAAATACGGACTCCGCTGACCCGCGGAGGACGGACGGATCCTGCTGCGAATGCCGATCATCGGCTGCGAGATCCATTCTCCTTCACCCGCTTCCTCGACGTAACTTCGGCTACGCCTCCGGGAGCGGGTTCGTCCGAATGGATCTCTCGCTCGCCGCTCGGCATTCTCGCGACGGATCCGTCTGTCCCCCGCGGGTCGGGATGCATCGGTTGGGGATCTCGAAAACGAATTCGCCCGTGGCCGCGGGTCGGATCATTAAGAGAGGGTGGC
>JAFGGD010000001.1 GCA_016930695.1 Candidatus Eisenbacteria bacterium | reverse complement strand
TCATCAGGAAGCGGCGGCATGATCAAGACACCCGAGTCCACCTTAGCTCAGCCGCCTGACTGTCCAAGGAATAGGGGCCACTTCTGTCCCCCCCCTTCGGCACCCCGTCCGATTTCGCCCCTTATCCGCGCACCCGTCTTTCCCGCTATCGATCCCGCATGGAAAACGAAGCGCATCGCGGCGCGGCGGTCCGTTTCCCCGTCGCGGGAGGAGAGGCGATTCTTCTCGCGACGCGCACCCGACGGGATGCGCGGATCGACGACGCGGGACGCGTCTCCTCCCTGGACGACGCGGGGCTTCACCGGACGGAAACGGAGAAGGGACGGAGGGACGCGCTCCGCGAGAGGATCGGCGCTTTTCGATGGGAGGGTGCGGCGGACGGCCTGGAGGTGGGTTTCACGGCAGCGGGGGCGCGCTACGACCCGCCCCTCGGAGGGGGTGATCTCTCCCGTAAGCCGGACGCCTTTCGCGGCGATCATCTCGCCGCGGCGGCAGCCGACGTTCGCTTCGGCCGCGGTCCCCTTCTCTTGCAGGCCGAAGTGGGGCGGAGCGACGCCGGAGGCACGGGGGGACGTTGTCTTCTCCGCCTCGCCGGGAAGGGGGGGAGGGCGCTTCTCCGTTTCCGTAACTACTCGGGTCTGTTCCACGCTCCCCGGAGCACGGTGGAGAGGCGTATCGGTTCGGAACCGGCCGGGGAGACCGGATGGATCGCTATGGCGGACCGGCGGTTGGGGGGTGCGCGGATCGAGGCGCGCTATCATCGCTATGCGAGCTTTCATCGAACCTGGAACTCGGCGGGGCCGGTCTACGGCGACGAATGCTCCGCCCGGATCGAGGCGGGTCGCGGGGCGTGGGAGGGGCGTCTCGCCGCCGGCTCGGCCGCCCGAAGCGAGGTGCGCGGCGGGGCGCGGGTGCGCGGCGGAAGCGCATCCGCCTCCGCGGGGGGGACATGGAACGGCCCGGCGGGGCGCCGCCTCCGCCTGGATTTCCGGTGGGGCGCCTCGAGGACACCGGGATCGGAAAAGATCCGGACCGGCGCCGGTCTCTCCCTTTTGCTCACCATCCGGCGCGGCCGCGAGGGGAGGATCGACCTCTCCTGGGTGCGGCTCTTCCGGGACGAACGCTCCATCGCCTTTCCGTCGCCGGCGCTCCCCGGGTCTCTGCCGGTCGCCTGGTTCGGCGGCGGGCGCGCCGCGGGGGGAGCGCGTATCGCCTGGCGGGGGAGGCCTTGGGGGCGGCTCTCGGCGGCGTTCTCTCTCGGTCCCGAAGGAGCGTCGATGGAGTGCGTGTTCCGGCCGGCGGGCGGTTAGAATCTCCATTGACCCGGTGGAATCGAGGTGATAGTCTGATTTTTTTCCATAACCGGGGCCCGCCGCCTCCCGGGGCCGCGGGCGCGCTCGTTTCTGCGGCGGCGCTCGATGCCGCCGGTTCGGATGTCGTTTCGGAGATCGAGCCGTGAAGGTTTTCGTCGAAAAAGAAGACACCATCGTCGTCGCCCTCGGGGGGAACGCGATCATTCCCAAAAAGAGCGACGGCACGCTCACGGAACAGAAGGAGACCACCAGGCTCACCATGCGCGCCGTGGCCCGGCTGATCGCCGAAGGACACCGGTTGGTCCTCACCCACGGCAACGGCCCGGTGGTGGGGAACATCGTGATCCGAAACGAAGCGGCGGCGTCGCAAATCGCGCCGATGCCGCTCGACGTCTGCGTGGCCGATTCGATGGGCGGCATCGGCTACATGATTCAGCAGGTTTTGCACAACGAACTCCGATCCCTCGGCATCGAGCGGGACGTGATCACCCTGATCACTCAGGTCGAAGTGGATCTGCACGATCCCGCCTTCCGTAAGCCGACCAAGCCGATCGGCCCCTTCTACACGGAGCAACAAGCGGAGAAGCTGCAGCGGAAGAAGGGGTGGAAGATGGTGGAGGACGCGGGCCGCGGCTGGCGCCGGGTGGTCCCTTCACCGAAGCCGATCCGGATCATCGAAGGGGAAGCGGTGCGCGCCATGGTGAACGCCGGACCGGTGGTGATCGCCGTCGGCGGCGGAGGAATCCCCGTCGGAGCGGGCGCCGAGGGGCGTTTGGATGGACTGGAGGCGGTGATCGACAAGGACCGCACCGGGTTTCTTCTCGCCCGGGCGACCGGGGCCAAGATCTTCGCCATTCTGACCGGCGTGGAGAAGGTGGCGATCGACTACGGCAAGCCGGAGCAGCGCGACCTGGACTCCTTCACCACCGCCGAAGCGCGTCGCTGGCTGGAAGAGGGACAGTTCCCGCCCGGGAGCATGGGGCCCAAGATCGAGGCGGCGATCGCTTTCCTGGAGCGCGGGGGGAAGGGAGTCCTCATCACCAGCGTGGATAATCTGTACGACGGGATCAAAGGGACGGCGGGGACGTGGATCACCCCGTAGGCCGCGGAGGGGGATGGGTTCTACTGCGGACCAGGCGGGGGGCCGGAGAGGCCCCTTTTCCTTCGCCCCTTTCCTCATCGTAGCTATGGCTACGATTCCGGGAAGGGGCTCGTCCAAAGGCACCTCTCCGGCCCCCCGCCTGGCCCTCGTAACGAACCCATCCCCCCCCGCGGCCTACAAACAGGAATGAACAGCCTCGTCCAAAGCGGTTTCCCGCCTCGTGCCCCGAACCCTCGTGACGAACCGATCTCTCCCCGCGGCCTACAAGCAGGAATGAACAGCCTCGTCCAAAGCGGTTTC